>NZ_JAAHIG010000536.1:0-4846 GCF_010692305.1 Moorena sp. SIO4G3
TCGAAACGCTATTAGACCATGGGTATGCCAGGGAACGCCGCAAGTTAATTGGGGAAAACGCGATCGCGTTAGCAAAACCCGGTTTACCCAAAGAAAGTATTGCAGGTCTTGATCGGAAAGGATGGCTGCAATCAGTAAAACTGCATCTGCTCCGTGACTACGAGCCATGTACATTTGGTAGGGATAGATGATGAACTCCTTACACAGCAAAGGCACGTCTACAGCAGCACGAACTTTTGCCAGGTTTTCCCAACTACCCTGAAAGAATTTTTGATCGGTCAGCACTGAGATCGCACTAGCACCACCCTGGCTGTATGACTGAGCAATGGCTACTGGGTCAAAATCTTCTCGAATAACCCCTTTGCTAGGAGATGCTTTTTTGATTTCTGCAATCAGGGCAGGGCTAGTCTTTCCTGATTTTAGGGCTGCTAGAAAGTCTCGGGGGGGTGGTGCTGTTTGTACTCGCTTGCGCAACTCCACTAGGGGCAGACTTTCCCGCATCTGGTCAATTTCTTTCTCTTTGTGCCAGACAATTTCTTCGAGAATATGGTGGGGTTTATCGTCTGGTAGTGCAACTTGATAGTGCAGGCTTTTGATTTTAACTGCTGGATTGGGTGGGCGTCGGCGAATTTGCATCAGTAGTTTTATATAGTGCGTGAGTGCGTCAGTCCCTCAGTGCGTCAGTTTCTCAGTGCGTCAGTACTAAAATCCTTTGTTAATTAGCAATTAACAAAGGATTCTGACTAATGAGTTACAGCTCGTTTGTAAGCTTCGTCGAGTACTTCTGAGAGAGTGGGGTGAGCATGGACTAAGTAGGCGAGGGAGTTAACGGATTGTCTGTTTGCGATCGCATTTGAGGCTTCGTGAATTAAGTCGGAGGCGTGGATACCTAGGATGTGGACTCCTAGGACTTCCCCGGTATCTTTACGGTAGATCACTTTCGCTACCCCATCTGCTTCTCCTTCTGCGATCGCTTTAGAATTCCCCTTAAAGTATGATTTTACAATGGATACTTCAAAGCCTTCTTCGGAGGCCAATTTTTTGGCTTGTGGTTCGCTTAGGCCGACGTAGCTGATTTCTGGATGGGTAAAGGCGGCTGCGGGTATGCTGCGGTAGTCTACGGTGCGCTGACGTCCACAGATATTCTCTACTGCGACAATACCTTGAGCGGATGCGGCATGGGCTAACATCATTTTCCCAGTGGCATCACCAATTGCCCAAAGATGGGGCACGGGTTCCCCTGCTGAAAGTACTGCCATGGTGTCATCTACGGGAATAAAACCGCGCCGGTCTGTTTCCACTCCTACGGCATCTAGTCCTAGGTCTTTGGTGGCGGGAATCCGACCTGTAGCGACCAGACAAGCATCGACTTCGAGCACATCGACTACTTCCTTGGTTTTGGTATCTGCTAGTTCTATTACTACCGGGGAACCGGGAGTTACTTTCATCGCTAGCACCCCAGTGTGAGTTTCAATGTCCCGAGGTTTGATCAGGATGCGTGTGGCTAGTTTGGCAATATCAGGGTCAAAGGTTGGCATCAGGTCGTCTAGGGCTTCGATCATGGTGATTTCAGACCCTAGTGCTGTGTAGACATCAGCAAACTCTAGACCAATGTAACCACTGCCCACGATTGCTACCCAATCTGGCAGCCATTCTAGTTTTATGGCATCATCACTGGTAAATACGGTTTTGCCATCAATCTCAATTCCTGGGGGTACAAAGGGAATTGAACCAGCGGATATCATAATATCTTTGCCAGTGATAGTTGTTTCACCATTTTCTGTAACAACGGTTACTTTTTGAGAAGCAGCTACTTTACCCCAGCCTTTGATAATATCCACACCCAAGCGTTTTAGGCTGTTGGTCAGGTCACCACGAATTTTACTGACTAGATTGCTGGCATGATTTGCGATCGCATTTCGGTCAAACTCAACCCCTGCTACTTTAATCCCAAGGGCATTGAGGTGATGAGCGTCCTGTAGCTCTCGCACTCTACCTGATGCGGCTAATAGCGCTTTAGAAGGGATGCAGCCCCGGTTGACACAAGTTCCGCCCATGTCACCGGCTTCAATAATAGCGGTTTTCAGACCACAGCTAACTGCGTGTAAGGCAGCACCATGACCCCCCACACCAGCACCGATAATCACTAAATCGTAATCAAACTCTTGACTCACATCTATCTCCTAGTCTAGATTGGGTATACTTTGTTTGTCTTTATCATTTTCAACTTGACCAATCCAGGATTGCAAGTGCTCAACCATTAAGATTGGGAGGGTGAAGTATGAAGTATCTAGGAGAGTCATTAGCTATCAGCCATTAGCTATCAGCCATTAGCTGAATGTTTACAGCTTTGTCAGTCAAACAGCCCTGTGAGTGGGCACATCTGAGCCACCTGACGACCTGTTTATGGATGGTTTCTGCCCTGATCGAGATAGGGCAGGTCAAGCAAGACCCGTTGGATTCCCGTTCGTCCCATGGTTCGGCCAATATGCCCAAAGCAAACAGCGTCGGATGCAGCCTTGGCTGCCATTTTGCCCGGATTAACATCCATGGCCTATTGGCCACGCTACGCGAAGATTGTATAAACCGTTGATCCAGACAGCCTTAGCAGATTGGGAAGACGATTGTATTTATCTGAGGCAAGGACACTTCGCTGTTTTGGGATAATTACTGCCTGGTGCGATTGGTCGTAGTCTATCACCGGACGTGCCTTGCCCTTAGTGTGGCGAGTGATTGAACATCCGAGTGCCACGGTTGCATTCAACGATTACCCTTGAGATGCGCCCAACTTGCCATCCCACGTTTACCTTTAGGGGTAATCGGTTATCTTACTAGCAGATCGAGGGTTTATCCACACCGAGCAAGATGAAAGCGATGACCAATCAATGGGGTTGGCATTATCGGAAAAGTCTGAAAAAGGACACCTAGATAAGGCGAGCAGGTATTGGTTGGTGTCAGCTCAAACATTTCCACTGTCAGCCATGCAAAGCGCGAGTGGGGGAAACCCCCAAGACGGCGCTGCATCGCTTCAAACCAGGTGTTGCCCTGTGTTTTCATAATGTCAGGATTCACAAAGAGCATTGGTATGGCCCGGTTCATCTGATCTTCGGTCGAAACAATGTTAATGGTGAGTTTTGGGCGATGAAGCGCGATGAATAGACGACTCTCCAAACGTTTCAAGAGTATGGATTGTGCTTTGATATCGAGGAAAATTTTCAAGGGTGACCAGTCCAATGGGAGCGGATGTGCAGAAGTCGGAAATTCTCTCAGTGCCTGTCTTATCTAGGTTATGGTTCCTTCTAGCAGTTGCTACCCTCGTCCGTTACAGCCGCTTGGGGTTGAGGTTGTCGAAACAGGTTTTCGTCGATGGGCAGATACTCACTGGCGCACGAGGCAACAGCTATTTTCGGTAGGGTTTGGAGTGGGTTAAATCCGCCGAGCGAACATGGCTGGAGAATCATTGGTCAGGTTCGGTTTATTAGTAATAATGAACCTGACCCAGCAATGGCCTCACGAAAACAACATCAGAAACGGAAATACCTACTGGAGTTTAACATACTTTCGTACCAGTACGCTCTTGAATAGTTTTGTCAGTCAACCAGCTCACAGGGTTGACCCATCCAGCTCTTCAAGGCATTATAGACTCGGGAGTTTTTTTCACAGCAAAACTATGGTATGAGTGGTTTCTGTCCGAACGAATGCTGGCTCCCGATCACTAATGTCAAGTCTTGCAACTCCTTTCCAGATAAGCAGTTAAGCACTTTTGACTTCACTTTTTGTCAGTCAACCAGCACTCGGTGTCCGAGTCTCCCGTTTTCTTTTACCTTTGATTTTTTATGGATACGGTGTGTTTGGCTGCCCTTTGGTATCCCCATGCATACATTTGTGCTTTGGGTCTTGGGCCGGGTTGGTTTGTCGAATTTTTGTTTGTTCCTTTATCAATTCTCACCACAAAACTTTTCACAAGTAGGCAGTATGGATACGGACATCTCTAATTCATGATTGGTAAATCCTTCTATATACGCCTTACTGTCGTCGTCAGTTGAGCATGGAACACCTGTTGCATGGAGCTTTCGGTCCAGTCCAATTATTTGTTTTTGATTATATTTACCGCATGTAACCTCGACCTTGTACAATGGCTCTGGTACGATCGGATCACTTTTATCCTGGGTTGTTACGATTAGTGCGCGAACATCTTCGACCGAAATCTCGTATTTAATTTTAGAGCGGGGTGGCACCTGTTCTATACATATTGTACGTACATAGTAACCATTACCGCAGTTACTTAATTGGTCGTATGCATTGGCTGGCTTGGCAAAACTTACCATCGTGATTGACACTATGGTTGAAAAAATGACCAGTATTCTCCGCATTTGTACCATAATAATATTAGTTGATCTGTTCTATCTTCAAATCGGTTTTTCTGTAATCATTATAACATTTTTATCCTCTGATCGGACTTGTTCCTCAAGGACTTTAACAACAGCCCCGCTGCATGACCGGCTTTTGGACTCCAGGTCTCAATTGCCGCAGTTACTTGCCTCTTGAAAGACTCAGCCCACCCAAATGGTTCTAAAATAATACTCATCTTTCCCCTTTTGTCAACCCCACCACCTGAATGCTTACCCTCTGCCATCTTACCATTCCCACACTTCTCTGATGCCTGGCTGCCTGACACATCTGTGTGAAACCAAGACGTATCAGGCTCGACACTGTAACGACTGAATCCGTGAGAACCAGATGCGATTGACATGCAGTCACGCTACGCGAACGTAAAAATCCTGACGAGCTTTAAGAGCGGCGCAAAGCACGGTTGCGGGTCTTTGGGTAGCAAGGGGACGGGTGT
>NZ_JAAHIG010000537.1:0-4821 GCF_010692305.1 Moorena sp. SIO4G3
TGTAGTATATTTGGTTGGTAGGTACCCGATCAGGCGTTCGCGTAGCGTGGCCTTTAGGCCATGGCTTGAGTACCTACTTCATTTTTCTGTGGACAGGCATGTGATTATTTCGAGTCTGGGGCTAACTGTTGCGCTACTGTTTTGGGGTCTTTATCTATTTCCTCTGTATCTGGATTGAGGTCGATGTCAGGTTTGAGTTTTTGCGCTTTTTTAAATTTTTTAACAGCATTCTTGAGATTTGGCTCTTTTTGTAAAATAGCCCGACCTTGTCTCACCATAAATTCTGCTTTGGTTTTATCTTCCCAACTGGCATGCTTAAGACAAGCTTCTCCTGCTTTATTATTTTTAGGTGCAACGAGGTCAGGATGAAATTGCAGCTGATCACATCCCTCTTTTAACCAATCTTTCCAATTTCCACCCCGCCACAACCGCACTGTTTTGTCCCAACTCCCACTGAGAATCTGTTTGCCATCTCGGCTGAAGGCGATATCAGTGACACGACTTGTATGACCTTCCAAGGTATGGAGAAGTTGACCCGATTCGGTATCCCACAACCGCACTGTTTTGTCCCAACTCCCACTGAGAATCTGTTTGCCATCTGGACTAAAGGCGATATCAGTGACAGGACTTGTATGACCTTCCAAGGTATGAAGACGTTGACCGGATTCGGTGTCCCACAAACACACTGTGTTGTCCTCACTCCCACTGAGAATCTGTTTGCCATCTGGACTAAAGGTGATATCTGAGATACGACGTGTATGACCTTGTAATGTATGGATTAGTTGACCGGATTCGGTGTCCCACAACCGCACTGTGTTGTCCAAACTCCCACTGAGAATCTTCTGACCATCTGGGCTAAAGGCGATCGCAGTGATAGAACCGGTATGACCTTCCAAGGTATGGAAAAGTTGACCCGATTCGGTATCCCACAAGCGCACTTTTTTGTCCCAACTCCCACTGAGAATCTTCTGACCATCTGGGCTAAAGGCGATCGCATTGACACTACTTGTATGACCTTCTAAGGTATGGAGCAGTTGACCGGATTGTGTGTCCCACAACCGCACTGTCTTGTCGTCACTGCCACTGAGAATCTTTTTCCCATCTCGGCTAAATGCGATCGCATGGACATAATCTGTATGACCTTCCAAGGTATGGATAGGTTTACCAGATTCGGTGTCCCACAACCGCACTGTGCCGTCCGAACTCCCACTGAGTATCTTATTGCCATCTCGGCTAAAGGCGATATCTGAGATACGACGTAGACGTATATGACCTTCCAAAGTATGGACCAAAGCATGGAGAAATTGACCGGATTCAGTGTCCCACAACCGCACTGTGCCGTCGTTACTCCCACTGAGAATCTTTTTCCCATCTGGACTAAAGGCGATATCAGTCACCTCTGTAGAACCTGGTAAGGTCTGGAGAAATTGACCGGAATCTATGTCCAATAACCTCAAGGTGTTGTCTAAACTCCCACTGAAAATCTGTTTGCCATCTCGACTAAAGGCGATCGCATGGACATAATCTTTATGACCTTCTAGTGTATGGAGAAGTTGACCCGATTCAGTATCCCACAAGCGCACTGTGCCGTCCGAACTCCCACTGATAATCTTTTTACCATCTCGACTAAAGGCGATCGCAGTGATAGAACTGGTATGACCTTCCAAAGTATTGAGAAGTTGACCGGATTCGGTGTCCCACAACCGCACTGTGTTGTCCCTACTGCCACTGAGAATCTTTTTGCCATCTCGGCTAAAGGCGATCGCATTGACACTACTTGTATGACCTTCTAGTGTATGGAGCAGTTGACCGGATTCTGTGTCCCACAACCGCACTGTGTTGTCGTCACTCCCACTGAGAATCTTTTTGCCATCTGGACTAAAGGCGATCGCAATTACAAAACCTGTAGGACCTTGGAAGGTATAGAGCAGTTGACCGGATTCTGTGTCCGACAACCTCAAGGTGTCGTGATCACCCCAAATGAGAATCTTTTTACCATCTGGACTAAAGGCGATCGCATTGACACTACTTGTATGACCTTCTAGTGTATGGAGAAGTTGACCCGATTCAGTATCCCACAAGCGCACTGTGTGGTCACCACCCCCACTGATAATCTTTTTGCCATCTCGGCTAAAGGCGATACCATTGACCCAACTTGTATGACCTTCTAGTTGATGGATTAGTTGACCGGTTTCTGTGTCCCACAACCGCACTGTCTTGTCGTGACTCCCACTGAGAATCTTTTTGCCATCTCGGCTAAAGGCGATACCATTGACCCAACTTGTATGACCTTCTAGTTGATGGATTAGTTGACCGGTTTCTGTGTCCCACAAACGCAAGGTGTTGTCAAAACTGCCACTGAGAATCTTTTTGCCATCTGAACTAAAGGCGATAGCAGTGACAAAACTTGTATGACCTTCTAGTGTATAGAGCAGTTGACCGGTTTCTGTGTCCCACAAACGCACTGTGTTGTCGTCACTCCCACTGAGAATCTTTTTGCCATCTGGGCTAAAAGCGATATCAGTGACAGAACCTGTATGACCTTGTAAAAGATTCCTTTCTCTAACCTTATCTAAAGCTGCCAATAAGCTAGAATTAACTTCATTGATCACTCTTGGTTGCAAGGATTTTTGGTGATCTTGAATTTTAGCGGTTGATTCAATAGCTTGGAGCAATTCTTCTGTAGTAGGTTTTAATGATAGAGAATACTTGATATTAGCAGCTTGTGCTAGTAAGTCTGAGTTAATTGCCCGTTTACGAGATTGTAAGCCAAAATAAGTCGATAACACTAAACCTGTACCTAACCCCAGCATAACTGCGATCGCAACACCCCAATTTCGACGAGTATTGATGCTTTTTTGCCTGACGCTACGCTGCACAAACTCAGCTTCTACTTGGTTCAGCCAGTTATCATCAGAATTGAGTACCTTTTTCAACAAATCAAGACGAGGGTTAGCATTCCAAAGAAACTTTGCCTGTTGCTGGCTTTTCCACTCCTGGGCTGCGGGAGTCAACCGCCGTTGTAAAAATAAATTTTCCTCCTCTTTTTGTTTCCACTCCAGCAACCTTTGCCAACCCCGCACCAAAGCATCATGGGCTGGTTCTACATCAGGATTCCCCTCACTATCAAGTCCTTTTACTAATAACCGTGCTGTGCTAAAACGCTCAATTACTTCCTTAACTAAATCATTTTTCTTGGGGGGATATTCTAATTCTGATAAAGGTACGCGCCTACGGGCTAACTCACCCCCACCTAGTGCCACCATCCGCAGCATGACATGACGGATTACTTGGTCATAAGCGGGATTTTCTTGAACTAGCAAATGATACTCCTGATCAGCCCTTTGAGTTAGCGATCGCATTACTCCCCCCAATTCCATATAATCTTCTTGAGTCAACGCCCGGTCAATAGTAATACCCCTGTATTGTGCCTCCCGTTGCCGCCTTAAATACTTGAGATACAGTTCACTCAAGGCAAAAGACAGTAGGGGTAATGCTCCGGGCATATCCGCCACTTCATCAATCAATTGTTCTACTAATTCGTGGGGTTGAACATACATTACCCGTGCTTGAGCCGGTTTTTCTATCGCTTCGTTGAGTTCCCCTCGTGTCATTGCCGGTACAATAAATCGTCCACTTTGCCAAAGATTTATCAGTACCGTAGTTCCCAATTGATTTAGTACTTCCGGTGCCAACTTTAAGCCCAAATCACAGATGTGGGGTTCAAAATCAGAACGTAGGGTTAATACTACCCGTAATTTATCCCCATGGGCATTTATGGCTGTGAGTATCTGTCGGAAAAACCCCTGACGCTCATCTAAGTTTTGACAGAGTGTAATAATTTCTTCGCTTTGGTCAATAAACAGTAATAACTTAGAGTTGGGGTTATTCTTCGCCCAAACATCAATGCTCATTGCCAGGTTATGCTGGGGGTTTTGTGGCTCAACCAAGGGTAACTTAGCTTCAGTCAGCACATTATTTAATGGTTCCAAGGGAGTCTCACCAGGACGGATGGGTAGCAAAATACACCATTTCTCAGTCTGAGATTGCCGTAGTTTGGGAATTAATCCTGCCTTTACCAAGCTAGATTTACCGGAACCGGAAGCACCCAACACCACTGTCAGGGGATGAGTTTTGACAAAATCCTGTAACTTTTCTACTAGTAATGTTCTACCGAAAAACAGTGAACTGTGTTTCTCCTCAAAGGAGTTTAAACCGCGATAGGGATTTTGTGATTGATCCAAAGGTGGTGCTGGTGGTAAATTAAGTTCATGTCCCGGAGAAAGAAAGATATATTCTCCCTTATCGTGCTTATTTAAACACCAAATACCAGGGGTTTGTCGTATCCGGCATTTTTCTGTGGGAATTTCGACTCTATCCCGTAAATATAAATATAATTCGGTGGCTGTAATTACCCCATCGACCGGCGGTTTACCATTTTTGGCGGGAGGATAGATATCTGCTGCCCCTTCCAGTGCTTCTAATAATGCCGCTGCAAAAGGGGAATGATTGCCGACTTGACCGCGTACGCTATCTAAATTAAAGTTATCTAAAGCCTTTTGGTCAGAAGCTGAAGAAGTAATGATTTGCCAGGCTGGGTCAGTAATAAAACGGTCGTATCGTTCTTGGTGAATTACTTCTGGCGATGTGAGTAAATCCCTAGTATTCGACCATTTAAAAGCACCAGCAAAACAGCAGTCGAGGATACCCAAGAAATGACGACAGGGTAATTGACTTAAAGCATCGTGTAACAAGGTCATGGGCAGATAACTATTAGTATCGCCGAGTAAAGCATCTTGAGGAATTAAGTAACCAGCCGGA
>NZ_JAAHIG010000538.1:0-4800 GCF_010692305.1 Moorena sp. SIO4G3
ATTGTTCGTGGCTCTGTCAGTTTACTCACGAACATTGGATCATCCCTGAGTTCGTCAGCAAGTAATAGCGTACGCCAAGCTACCCCAAATGCATAATTCTTCTGTATTACATTATGAAGTACCCCATGGAGGTTGAATGGAAGAACAAAAACTCAACACGGATATGATGGATTAAGTAATATGAAGTAATTCCACCTTGCCTCACGTCCCATCAGCTCTCTGGATTGTTAAGAAAGATGTGACTAATGCATAGCTTAAAAAGGGGGACTTTGAGGTTGATAATTGTACCTCATACATGCAATCAACGCTATATTGTGTTCATGTGCAAAGTCCGGTGCGTTACCCCTATCGGCTAACACAAAAGCCCGGTGCGTTACCCCTATCGGCTAACACAAAAGCCCGGTGCGTTACCCCTATCGGCTAACACAAAAGTGCGGTGCGTTACGCCTACCGGCTAACACACCCTACTTACTAATATAATGTTAGGATAATTACCATCAACACCAATCACCCCATCACCCCATCACCCCATCACCCCATCACTGGTGGGCAGCTGGTGGGCAGTGGCTGATGATAGCTTTACGGCTGTTGGCCAATTCCCTTGCTAGCCACTGCCCACCCTACGATTAATTTCTCTCCCCATCACCCCATCTCCCCATCACCCCATCACCCCATCTCCCCATCTCCCCATCTCCCCATCTCCCCACACTCCCTATTCCCTACTCCCTACTCCCTACTCCCTAATTTCTTAAGACTCCGATACGCTTCAGTTAACGACGTCAAGTAAGGTTTAAGGCGACGATCCACGAATTGAAGCATGGGTTGGTTACTCTCCCCCACGGCAAAGGTATAGTAAGGAATATCACTATCGAGTTGAGCCATGAGAGATTCGGCAATTAGCATGGCACCACGGCCACGCCGTTGGAACCGTCGCACCACAAACATCGAGGTATAGCGGATAGTATCGGGGCCAACCCGGTGGTTCACCATCCAACCCACAACCTCTCCTTGATAGAGCAAACCCAAACTGTTGAGGGGTTCTAGTTTTGAGGGTTCCAGAAACGGAGACAAGGATTCAGGATACCAAACCTTTTGCTTTTGCCGTTGGTGAATCCGTTCCTCCTGGGCTGGGGTTAGCTCTGCCCAAGGAAACACGGTGAAATCTTTGGGGAAACGATAGTGGTGGACCCAGGGGGCTTGGGCAATATGTTCCCTGTCAGATTTTGCCAAAATTAAGGAAATTTTAGGGGTTTCCCATCCCAATCTTTTGAGCAAGGGTTCCAACGCAACGGTGGTCAGTTCTGTGGCTTGGTAAGATAGCTCCATTTGGCTACAACCCAGTGCCCGGACGTGGGCTTCCAGATGGGTGATTAACCCGCTGCCAACCCCCTGTCGGCGGTTTTCCGGGTGGACAAACAGGGAAAGAATGACGGCACTAGTGGTGTCGGTTTTGGGGTCTTTGCGCAGTTCTGCTACCAGCAAGCCCACCATTTCATCATTTTCTACTGCTGCTAAACCCAGCAGTTCCCCTAGAGGGCTGGCACCTTGCCAGTGGCTGGCAATGCTGGGGCAAGTGTAGTCATCGTATTCTAAAGAGGCAGCAGCATCAAAGTTTTCGAGCCACTGATAGGTAACTTGGGGGGAGTCGGTGGTGGTCACTGGCTTTGGGGAGATGGGGTGATGGGGAGATGGGGTGATGGGGTGATGGGGTGATGGGGTGATGGGGAGAATCGGGAAATTAATCGTAGGGTGGGCAGTGGCTGTTGCCTGAAATTAGCTAGCAGCCGTGAAGCTATGATCAGCCACTGCCCACCAGACAGGAACTTTTTTGGCGTTGCTGAATTAAGGAATGAATGCGCGATCATCTGGTTTTATTTAAGCCCCCGTTGGTCCCCCAAGTCTGGGGGACTTTGAGAGTTGTGTTCCCCCCAGAATTGGGGGGCTAGGGGGGCGAAACCATACCCAGAATCAGCAACGCCACTTTTTTTACTCTCTGTGTCATGCATTACCAGATGCGATCGCTTCCATTTTCAGATGGGGATATGGGGAGGAATCGTAGAATCGTAGGGTGGGCAGTGGCTGTTGCCTGAAATTGGCTAGCAGCCGTGAAGCTATGATCAGCCACTGCCCACCAGACAGGAACTTTTTTTACTCTATCTGTAAAGCAGCAGAAGCGTAGGGTGGGCAGTGGCTGTTGCGTGAAATTGGCCAGCAGCCGTGAAGCTATGATCAGCCACTGCCCACCAGACAGGAACTTTTTTTAACTCTATCTGTCATGCAGCCAGCAAATGCGATCGCTTCCATCTTCAGGATGCATCTAATTATTCCTGTTTGACTCAGTGGATGGAATGGGCATCTTGGTGAAATATCTTGGTGGAACCGGCATCTTGCCGGTTATCAATATTCCATCGCAGGCAGGATGCCCACCCTCCTATTCATGCCGCCCCTCATATCAAGGCTTCTGCCAAAAATATAAACCGAAAAAGAAGCCTGCTCCACAATGCCACTGGGGTAGCAAGCTCCTTTCAAGTCAGCCCTCAGTTTCGAGTACGACTCTACCTTCTTCGACTAATGCCCGCCAAGCACGCCCGTGCCAGGTAACCGAAAACAAGTTAGTAGCACAGGTAGCTCGCCAATTTATCCAGGCGAATCGTGCGCCATCCGAGACCAAAAAGAGGTTTTGACATTTTGATCAGATGGTGGTAAATTAAGGGCACTACTCTGCGTCGTCGCCCGCAAAAGGACCGTATTTCAATTCACCACTCATCGCCGCTGCACAGTACTGGGAGAGAGACTCGGAGACTGACTCCTCATTTTGCTTTGCTACCCCGTTCCGGGGCACAGGAGCGGTCTGTTTGGGTAGGAGTTTTTTCTAGGGCTAGGTTTCATCTCCATAGAATTAAACTTTCTGTGGTTTAGCTTATTGAGTTGGCTGTGCCTGTGTCAATAGGTTTTTTCTTACGTTTTGTTACGTGGGGAGTGGGGAGATGGGGAGATGGGGAGATAGGGAGATAGGGAGATGGGGATAATCGTAGGGTGGGCAGTGGCTAGCAACGGAATTAGCCAGAGCGGTGAATATATGATCAGCCACTGCCCACCAGACAGGAACTAATTTTTTTAGAGATGGGGTGATGGGGAGATAGGGATAATCGTAGGGTGGGCAGTGGCTAGCAACGGAATTGGTAAACAGCGGTGAAGCTATTATCAGCCACTGCCCACCAGCCAGGAACTACTTTTTTTAGATAGGGAGATGGGGAGATGGGGAGATAGGGATAATCGTAGGGTGGGCAGTGGCTAGCAACGGAATTAGCCAGAGCGGTGAATATATGATCAGCCACTGCCCACCAACCAGGAACTACTTTTTTTAGAGATGGGGTGATGGGGAGATAGGGATAATCGTAGGGTGGGCAGTGGCTAGCAACGGAATTAGCAAACAGCCTAGTGAATAATCAGCCACTGCCCACCAGCCAGGAACTACTTTTTTTTAGAGATGGGGTGATGGGGTGATGGGAGAACCTAATTAAGAAGAGTTTGATATTGATCGTGTGTGCCAATCCAAATCCAGTAATAATCGTTACCTTTCTTGATAGCTAAAGCCCGGTAGTTACGAGTGATACGCGCTGACGATTAAGGCAAAAGGCAAAAGGCAAAAGGCAAAAGGCAAGTGAGTGGATTCTATGTTTTTTAGTTAATTTCAATACTATACAGTTTAAATGCACAACAGCTTAAAGGATTTCATTAAGCTCCTTAATTTGATTGGTAGCAATATCTGCTTCTGCTTTGGCAATAAGGCTGTCTAGCTTTCCAGAGCTTAGGTCAGATTCTAGCTGTTGGTCCCACTTATGATCTAAATCATCTAAATATTTCTGTAAGCGGGCTGCCAGCTCTCGAATCTCGCTGTTTGGTAATTGTCGAATAGCTGTTTCAATTTGATCAAGGGTTAACATAAACAAGTTTACTATTTAGATTGATACTATGTTAGTATAGCTGTTTTCAATGTAGTGAGGTACAGAGTCCTAGGTGCTCCCAGATCCGCTGTTACCTGTTTCCTGTTCTATCAAAATACCATTACGTAAACCAACGAGTAAACTTGTGATGGAAAATAAAGTAATCGATGTCAGTGGTCTAAGTCCAAAACAGATTGCTATCATTACAGAAATTGTTGAGACTTTTAAGTTAGTTGCTCAACAAACTAATTTACCCCAAGATTATCGACAAGCTGAAACTCCCACAAAATCTTTAAACCTTGCCGAGAGAATCAAACAGCGTTTTGCCCATTTAGAAGATGTAGAAATTCCAGAAATTCCTAGAGATAAAATGCGTACTCCTCCTCAAGGGTAATCGGGAGTCGGGAATCGGGAGATGGGGAGATGGGGAGATGGGGAGATGGGGAGTTTTATTAGAATGTGTAGTGTGAGCTTTGGTATCAATAATACTATTCGCTTTAATCCCTAGACGGGTATCACCTAGTAAATACCAAAGAAAAGCATGAGTATCGAGAATATCTTTCATCTTATATCAGATTCGGATAATTAGTTATAAAAAACTTTATCCCTTGAAACCTTATTCTTTTACTTCTGCCTTCTGCCTTCTGCCTTGCTTTTGCGCCTAGTATAAGTATTCAACCGGAGATGATATTACATATATTCCGCCAAATCTTCTAATGGTTCATCAAAATCATCTGACATAATGATTTGACCTGCCCAACTACCATAACCGTGAGTGGTTCCTATCTTTTCGTGATCAGATTGTGTATTATTTGGATAGTTTTCTCGTAAATAGTCTGCATAATGGAATAGT
>NZ_JAAHIG010000539.1:0-4767 GCF_010692305.1 Moorena sp. SIO4G3
GTTTGAATCCTTACTGACAGGTCGAGTGAGTATAGCACCAAAGTCAGGGGTAAATCTCCAGCTAGCAGGGAATCAAGACAAACTGGAGGTTGTGCTAGACCCCAATTACCAACCCGTATCCTTTTTGCTGCAGTATCAGAACAAAACTGCTACTGGGATTCGGTCAGGGGATGAGCTACAAATGACCGTGAATAATTTTCCGATCAATACCATTAAGAGTCTGGCCTTGAGTAGTGGTATGGTAGACGGTCAAAACCTCGAACCATGGTTAAGCAAACCCTTGGCGGGAGACATATCTGGGAACATGGCTCTGAACCTCAAGACCTTTGGGTCATCCGGTAAAATTGCGATCGAAAATCCTATCTTTGACAACCTTAGAGGTGATTGCTTAAAAGGCTTTTTCCAATACCAGCAAGGGACTATTACTCTGACCAATGGCTTGTTTGAAAAAGGTGATAGTCAATACTTATTTGCTGCCAACGTCACCCAAACCCCCAACGGACCAGAATTTAAAGGAGAACTCCAGGCTAAGCTCGGAGAAATCCAGGATGTTCTGACTACCCTACAACTATTTGAGATCACTGACCTAGGTCGAGGCTTGCAAGCGCCGGTCTACGGCACAGCCGCTGATCTTGCGGTTACTGGAGTAGGTAATCCACAAAATAAGCTCAAAAAACCCCTACGGCGGATGTCAGAAATAGTCACCCTCCTAGAGAAGCAACGCCAGCAGCGTCAAGAGAGCTTTCTGTTACCAGAGCTTACCGAGATGAATGGTAGTTTTACTGGCAGTATCAGTATGGAAGGTTCAGTCAAAGATGGCATCCGTGCTCAATTTAATTTCCAAGGGGAAAACTGGCAGTGGGGTTCCTATAAAGCTGAGACAATTATTGCCCAAGGGAATTTTGAAGAAGGGTTACTGAATCTTTTACCTGTGCGGATTCAATCGGGTCAGAGTCTAGCCACCTTGTCCGGTAGTATCGGTGAACAAGGTCCATCGGGTCAGCTCAAGCTAAAGAACGTCCCGGTTTCCCTGATTAGAGAAGTGTTCAACTTTCCAGCTTCTGTTGGTTACGGAGGATTTGTTGATGCCACAGCGGACTTTTATGGAAGTCTAAGCAATCCCCAAGCTAGGGGAGTAATATCTGTAGTGGATGCCAGTTTAAACCAAACACCCCTAGAATCCATCAAAGGCAGCTTTAGTTACAACAATGCGCGGTTGAACGTCTTTGCCCAAAGTTTTCTGACCAAAGAGTCTGAACCCCTAACTGTAAATGCCAAAATCCCCTACAAGTTACCCTTTGCCGAAGTAGAGCCAGAAAATCGGCAAGTCAGTGTACAACTGACGGTTCAAAACGAAGGACTTGCCCGATTGAACATGCTGACCAATCAACAAATCACTTGGGTTGATGGTAAAGGACTAGTAGATTTAGATATTTCCGGTACCTTTGACCAAGACCAAGATTGGCGAGAGCAACTGGAGCAACTTACCGTTATTGGTAACATTAATGTAGAAAACGCTACCATTGCTGCCCAAGCCTTACCCGAACCCCTGACAGAAGTCAATGGCAAAATCCGGTTTAACTTCAACCGGATGGAAATTGTGGACACCTTACAAGGGAATTTTGGTGGTGGTAAATTAGTAGCGGTAGGGAATTTGCCATTGCGAGACCTACCTAGACCATTAGAGAATCCCCTCACCGTTGACCTGAATCAACTAGCCATCAATCTCAAAGGGATTTACAGTGGTGGTGTTCAAGGTCAGAGCATCATTACTGGGACTCTATTTAATCCTAGAATTGGTGGTTACATCGAATTGTTTGATGGTCAAGTACCCATTTCTGAATCTCAAACTGCCCCGATCGGGAGTAGCGGATCGGCTGGTGACGAACTAATCGAGTTCAATAACTTACAGTTAACCTTAGGTAAAAATATCCTAGTTCGACAGCTACCAGTATTAGATTTTCTCGCCAGCGGTACCCTTCTAATTAATGGGGACATGAGCGATATTAGACCAGAAGGAACCATTCAGCTGCTGCGCGGTCAGGTGAATCTCTTTACCACCCAGTTTCGTCTTGATAAAAATTACAACAATAATGCCCGATTTGTAGCGACTCTTGGCAGAGACCCAGAGTTAGATGTGCAGATGGTGGCATCAGTAATTGAATCTAGGAAACAACCCATTACCAGTGAAACCTTTGCTAATGAAATTAGCGATAACCCAACTAATTTTGGCAGTACAGAAACTATTCGGGTTCAAGCAAAAGTAAAAGGGCTAGCAAGTCAGCTCTTTGACCGAGTGGAACTCAATAGTATGCCAAAACGTAGTGAAGGGGAAATTGTTGCTTTATTAGGGGGTGGCTTTGTGGATACCTTGGGTCGAGGCAATACTACCTTGGGTTTGGCAAACCTGGCTGGCTCAGCACTACTGAGTAATGTTAGCAACTTGATTGGTGATGCCGCAGGCTTAGATGAATTTCGCATTTTCCCTACTACAGTTACAGATGATAATAGGCGCACTGATAGCTTAGAGCTAGGTGCTGAAGCAGGAATTAATATTACTAATAAATTATCATTTTCTTTGTTAAAAGTGTTGACTACTGATCAGCCAATTCAGTACAACTTGCGCTATCGAGTCAATGAAGAAATTTTGCTACGCGGTGCTACAAATTTTTCCGATGATACTAAGATAATTGTCGAGTATGAAAATCGATTTTAATTAGAATTAAGAATTAAGAATTAAGAATTAAGAATTAAGAATGTAGAATTTAGAATTTAGAATTTAGACTTTAGACTTTAGAATTTAGAATTTAGAATGTAGGGTGCGTTAGGGGCGGGCTCGCCCTAATTTTCCACTGGGTAGCCACTATTATAATAGCCCGCCCCGTAACGCACCACCAAGTAGAATTAAGAATTAAGAATTAAGAATTAAGAATTAAGAATTAAGAATTAAGAATTAAGAATTAAGAATTAAGAATTAAGAATTAAGAATTAAGAATTAAGAATTAAGAATTAAGAATTAAGAATTTAGAATTAAGAATTTAGAATTTAGAATTGGGAATCGGGAATCGGGAATCGGGAATCGGGCATCGGGCATCGGGGTAAGAGGCGTAGGGTGCGTTGGGACAGCCCGCCGGGAAATTGTAACAGGCAAGATGCCTGTTCCACGCCTGATGCCCGGAAATTGTAATAGGCAAGATGCCCGGAAATTGTAACAGGCAAGATGCCTGTTCCACCCACCGGCTCAAACAGCTTTAATCAGATACACCCGTTCATCACAGGTGTTCCTCTGACCAACAGTGCGGGGAACTCTAAGACTGAGACTAATCGGTCAGGTCTATCTATGAAATGCGTAAGCTTCCCCTTTGCCCACAAAGCTCATTCCTTATCTAGTTCCCACTACAGCACTAATCCCCTCATACAAAACCTACCCAGAGATACCATTTCACGAATGCAATGGGGCTTAGTGGGATTGCTCGAAGTTAGTAGTCTATGTTTATTGTTCGCCTCACCCACCCTCGCTCAAATTACCCCAGATAGTACCTTGGGGAATGAAAATTCTCAGGTTACTCCCAATCAGACTATCCGTGGTGCAGTAGCAGATTTAATCGAAGGGGGAGCGATTCGAGATAGTAACTTATTCCACAGTTTTCTGGAATTTAATGTTGGTAATGGTCAACGAGTGTATTTTGCTAATCCCGATGGCATTACTAATATTTTGACTCGTGTTACCGGTAGCACCCTCTCTCAAATTCTGGGGACCTTGGGAGTAAATGGTAGCGCTAATTTATTCTTGCTTAATCCCAATGGTATTGCATTTGGATCTAATGCTCGCTTAGATGTAGCAGGCTCCTTTTTCGCTAGCACTGCCGATAGTGCTCTATTTGACAATGGTTTCAACTTTAGCGCTAGTGATCCAAATGCTCCACCATTGTTAACCATCAATATTCCGATCGGTTTGCAATATGGTAGCAATCCTGGCTCAGTAAACGTCATAGGAGCTACTTTAGGCATAGAGACAGGGCAAACCATGGCCTTACTTGGGGGTGAGGTTAACCTCAATGGTGCTACTCTGCAAGTGCCAGGGGGACGGGTGGAATTAGGAGGATTATCCAGTCCAGGAACAGTTACGCTCAATGGCGCGACATCAGTAAGTTTTCCCGATGGAGTCCAACGAGGTGATGTTTCGTTGACTAACAGTAGCTTAGTAGATGTCACTTCAGTTAATGGCGGAGATATTGCGATCAATAGTGCTAATTTCGAAATGTCAGCCAGTGCGTTACAAGCTGGATTGACCGATGGAGCATCGATACCAGATGCCGTAGCTGGCAATATCACTATTAACGCTAATGGCAATACTAATCTCAGTGACAAGAGTTTGATTGCTAATGATTTACTAACAGGTGCTATCGGCAATGGTGGCAACATAGAGCTAACCACTAGCGGTCTGACCATCACTGGTGGCTCAAGAGTTCAAACCGTTACCAATAGCAATGGGGCATCAGGAGATATTGAGATTAATGCCAATGGTGCCATTGATATCTCTGGTTTCACTGAAGATGGGTTATTTAGTGGGATTCTGACTCGTTCTGCTGTTGACACCAGTGGTCCGGGAGGCAAGATTACCATCAACAATTCCGAAAGGTCACTAGGAGATTTTGATCAAACTATTCGTCCAATAGCCTGATTGTCCAAAATAAATATGCTTTTGGGAGAAATTGGATTGAAAATCCTGATATATGATCCATGCGAATTTCAAATTCACGTGGG
>NZ_JAAHIG010000054.1:0-35682 GCF_010692305.1 Moorena sp. SIO4G3
AAATTAGTGTCAATAAATACTGGCAATCCTCATTTTTTCGTTTAAAAATCAAGCATTTGTTAACTATCGCAAACATCTCAAACCTAGTTATGGACTTGCTTAGCAATTCCTGGAGATGTCTAATGGTCAGATCTATGGATTAATTAGGTCTTGCAACCGTTGATCGTCTTTAATCATGTCAAAATCCGCATCAATATTAATGATAGACTTAAGTCTATCATTCAAACTCATCGCTTGTTTTAGACTAGCAATTGCTGAGTCAATCTCACCGTTTAAGGCATAATAACAAGCTTCGTTGTAGTAAAGATTAGATGAATTTGATTTTAGCTGCCGTACTCTTTCCAAACTTTTCCAGGCTTCTTGATAGCGACCAAGTTTGATCAAGGCATAGGCTCTATGGTTCCAAGCATGATGAAAATCTGGGTTGAGCTGAATAACCTGATCATAGGAAATAAGTGCTTCTTCATACTGTTCCATGTATCTGAGAGTATAACCTTGTCCAAACCAACTCCTAAAGTTGTTCGGATTAATTTTAATCGCCTCGGCATGGGCAGCCAGGGATTCGTCATATCGCTTTAATCTCTGCAGGGCTTGGCCTTTTCCTGACCAAGCCACATCGGAATCTGGCTGGAGCTGAAGCGCTTTTTGATAGGATGCGATCGCATCTTGATAGCGATTTTCAATCCACAGAGCGTGCCCTTGATTGATATAGTCATCAACTGTTAAGTATAGCTGGGGATTAGCAGACTTTAACGACTCCAGCTGTTTAGTTAGCTCTTCCAGTTTTTGTTGGACTTCTGGAGCCACAAATTCTTCTTGGATAATGGACGGAGTAATTCGAGAAATTTCGTTGAAAATCTGCTCTTTCTCATGTTGAGCAGCCACAACTAGATGCTGGAGTTGAGAAACTAAATCAGATTTAAGGGTTTCCAGCTCCTGCTTAAAAGCTTCAACTTGTCGTTTTAATTCCGTAGTGACTTCAGCGTCAATTTGCTCTTTTATTTTTTGTTCAGCTTCTTCTTGGAATTGCTTTTGCGTCTCAGACACTAATTGGTTGATGATGCTACGTCTTAGCAAGAGCACTGCCAGACTAGTAACAATAGGGATGGCGATTAGTACTGTAATTAAAAGGTTGAGCAGGTTAATCGTCCAGTCAAAGGTTCGATGAACTTCCGATTGGATATGATTGCGAATTGTGTAGCTTTTCTCTAGATTATCATTAATTAACCTTTCCACTTCCTCGCGTTGTTGGTTGGACAGTGGTGGAGTTGGTGGTGTAGAGTCAGTAAATGATGAATTAGGTTGAGCAATTGCCCCCTCAACTGATAGCAGTAAAGTAGCCAAAGTAATAGCAAGGTTAGGCTTGATTTTCATAACAACTGATATCAAGTATTGCCAATCCGAATCAACTGTGTTTTCATAATTGAGCGACAAGTAATTACATTTTATATACGAGCGCGAACATTTCGGATGCTAGGCAGTACAATTTGGATCTTATTGATGGGCTTTTTTGGGGGTCAACTTGCCCGTCGGTTGGGAGCACCTCCTTTGATTGGTATGATTGTGGTGGGTATCCTGATCGGACCAGAAGTGGGGGATGCGATCGCACCACAAGTCCTAGTTATGGCTGATGACCTACGCACCTTCGCAGTTATGGTCATTTTAATGCGGGCAGGACTGGGATTGGATCTTGAGAAACTCCTGGAGCAAGGAACTGTTGCGCTAAGGTTAGGCATTTTGCCCGCCATCACCGAAGCGATCGCAGTAGCTGTTGCCGCCATGATACTGTTTAATTTCGATTTTCCCACTGGATTACTCCTAGGCTGTGTAGTCGGAGCAGAATCCCCCGCCGTGATTGTGCCAGGAATGCTGCGACTCAAAAGTTTAGGCTGGGGCGTAGCTAAAGGGATACCAGATGTGATTCTAACTGGGAGTGCCTTATCCGATGTCCTAGTATTGCTACTCTTCAGTTTGATGGTGAATTTCTTGGCACAGGGAACGATCAACAGTAATGCTCTCCAGTTCCTACCCCTGCAAGTTCTAATCCAGGTCGCCCTTGGTGTCTTAATTGGATATATCGCTGCTCAATTAATTATTTTCCTGTTAACCAAACAAAATTGGACCGAAACTATCGTCCAAGATACCTTAATTACCGCAGCACTTGCCTTATTATTAGTAGTGTTAGCTAAAAGTATGCCATACTTTTCTGGCTATTTAGCTACCATGGCAATGGGATTTTTCCTAATACAATTAGACCCTCCCTTAGCACGACGCTTGCGAGTAGAATTTAACCATCTGTGGGTGGTAGCAGAGATTATTCTATTTGTCTTGATGGGAGCTAGTATCCAACTTCGGGTATTAGAAACAACCCTGTTACCTGGCATTTTAATCCTAGCCATTGGGTTATGTATCGGTCGGATGGTCGGGTGGTATCTCTCCACATTGGGCAGTAATTGGACTTGGCGAGAGAAACTGTTTTTGTTGCCCGGAAACTCCGCAAAAGCCACAGTACAAGCAGCCATTGGTGGTATTCCCTTGAGTCAAGGACTAGAAGGAGGTCAGACAATTTTAGCGATCGCAGCCCTCTCGATTTTGATTACCGCACCCCTAGGGGCTTGGGCAATTCCCACCTTTGCCCCTAAACTCTTATCCCAAGACCCTGTAGACCCCACCAAAGTAACCGTTGCCTCTCATACTCTCCTACTAGCCGCTGTCGATACCTCTAGTTTAGCCACCCACGTATTAACTAAAGTAGCAGATTTAGCAAGACGAAGTAATGGGGAAGTTATTGTTTTACATGTGATCACCACATCAAATCAGCCAGAAGTCAAGCAGTTACAGAACCAAACCAAACGCTTGCTCTTGGATATTCGGCATCAGTTTATTACCGTAACCGGTTCGATTCCCAAAGAAATTGTTCGCATAGCCCAAGAGCATCAAGTAACAGATATAGTGATCGGAAAACGGGGACATCAACCCTCGCAGCAAGTCCTGGTCGGTTCCGTATCTCAGGCAGTGTTAGAAACCAGTCCAATTCCAGTAATTTTGGTTGAAGAAGTGGAACGAACCTCTGAAGCTTCCCACCACTAAAGCAATCGCTCTTAAAATAAACCCCAAACCGTTATAATGTCAGTGGTAATACGCAAGTAAAGAGCAAAATATATCACAGTCATAATTCTTTAAATTATGGCTTTGCCATCTGTATCATTTTTTGATACTTTAAAAAAAAACAGCGACTAAGTCGTTGATTTGATTTGTTGATTTGATTTATTGTTACCCTCAAATGGGCAGTATTAATCCATGTTAGAGAAGTTTGATATTTTAGGATACCTGAAAGAAGATCAGTTAAAAGAGGTAGAGAAGATTGGAGAAATTAAAAAATACTCTCAGGAAGAGTTGATTGTCAAAGAAGGAGAATATAGTAGTGAAATTTACTTTATTATCTCAGGAGCCGTTGATTTATTGAAAGTTGAAACCCGTACTAATACAAATATTAAATTTGGAGAAATCCTAGCCGGGGAAACTTTCGGAGAAATGTCATTCTTCGATGAAGGACCTAGAACTTGCTCTGTAATAGCACAACCGAATACTGAAGTTTATATCTTATCTAGAACCCAGCTGCTCGAGAATGTCGATGACGCTCAAGAAATCATCAAGATTATAGATGAAGCAATAACTTATGACGTCAGTAAGCGTCTACGATATTGGACTACTCAATATATAGCTAATCTCCAAGAACAAATCGACCAGCTAAAAGAACGCAATAATTTTGGCTTGTTTTTCGTCATTATATTAGTGATGGCACTGATCGCAATACTGATTAATTCATGTTTGGATGATTTTTTGCCAAATTTTATGAATCTTTATTCAGTTGCGTTTATTTGGATACATCTTGTAGTAATAGTCATTCCTGCTTTAATTACCTTGAAAAAGTTTAATATTTCTTTAGATGAAGTAGGAGTGACAAAAATAAATTTTAAAAAATCTGTTTTAGATGGCTTGATAATCAGTGGAATAGGAATTATATTAATAGGGTTAATAGCGTTTGGAATAGATCTAATTACGACCGGAAATCAATTAACATCAAAAATATTAAAATTTCCGATATCTTTAGTATCCGTGATGTCATTGACTTATTTTATACACTCTTATATGCAAGAGTTTGTCCGAGCTACTGTGCAAACAGCTTTGCAACGATTTCTCCTAGATGAAAAAGGTTACTTTTCTGTTTTTATTGCAGCAATTTTATTTGGAATGTTTCACGTTAGCCTAGGAACTCAAGCTATACTAGTTACATTGGTTGCTGGGGAAATATTTGGTCTAATTTACCTACGTAGTTACAATTTGATAGGGGTATCATTAGTCCATTACCTTCTTGGCTATCTATTTATATATATAAGTTTAATTTGAGATGTTAAACTAGCTTCAAGTCTTATTTAAACAGGGTGCTTGGTTCAGAAATAAAATCGAAATGCTATCAGGTGCTAGGCTTTAAAAACTAAAACCTAACACCTAAAACCTAACACCTAAAACCTAACCATAAAAACTAAATTGACAGGGTATTAGTATCGCTCCCAATAAGGCTGAAAACCCCGCCGTTTTAGAATATCTACCTCCAGCCGCAGGATGCGATTATCGAGCTTAGGATTAACTGTCCCTGTAGACTCTTTCTCTTCCGAGTTGAGTCCTTCAAACCGTTGGAGGGCTGTAAACGGAAAATCTTGGGCAACACTTAATTCAGCCAAGTTTTGGCGAGCCGATAAATTCTTTGGCTCCAGTTCTAGTATCTGTTGATAAAGCCCCGTTGCCTTAGCATAGTGCTGTTGAGTAAAGTTAATTCCTGCCAACCCTAGTAAGGCACCAATTTGATCAGGCTCCCGTTCCAAAATTTCTTCGTAAGCGTTGCTAGCTAATCGCAAATCCCTAAATCCCATAGCCAATTCTCCCTGCACAAAGTAGGCATCGATATTATCAGGATTACCGGCAATCCACTCAGCTATTTCAGCTTTAGCTAACTTAGGGTCTCGCTGTGCTAAAACCTGTAGCCGTCGCAATTGTACAGGAGCATTATCTGGTGAGACCTCTAGTAGAGTAATGTACAGGGTTTCTCGTTGTGGGTCAGCAGGCAAAGTACCCACCAAACTCAACAATTCCGGCGGTGGATCAATAGAAGGCTGAGTCTGTAGCCATTGATTGAGTACCCCTTCCGCTTCCTCTTGGTCAATACGTTTAGTTTGATATGCCACACTAGTACGCCCCAGCTGGGCTAATAAATCATTGCGATCGCGAGATAGCAGCTGGTCATAGATAACCAGAGCTTTCTGTGGATCACCTTGGGCAATGTGGATTCCCGCTAACCCCCGCAAAGCACCATTGAACAAATTATTATTTGGGTTACTCTGAATAATTCTCTGATACCGCTGGATACTGGCATCGAGATTTCCCTGGCGACGGTCAATCTCTGCTAGCAATAATTCCGTACTCTGGTCGGAACCACCAGTAGACGTTGCCCTGTAACTATCAATCGCACTTGTTGCCTGGGCTAGTTGATTCTGCTTTATCAAAATCTGAGCAACACGGAAATGCAAAAAGGGTACATCTACCCCTGTAGCCAGCAAATCTTGGTAAACACTAAGCAGTTCTGGGTCAGGAGGGTCTAGACGCAACAAAGCTTGGGCTAAATCTCGTTGCTGAGCTGCTTCACTCGGTAGGGTTTGGGTTATCTCAAGCAGCCGCTGTCGCCGTTGAGTTCGGGATAACTGACCCAATTTACCTTCTAAAATAATCTGCTTCACCAACAAGCTTTGGTTATTCGACTTCACCAAAAAACTTTGGTTATTCGACTGCTCCTCGGTCAACTGCTGATAAAGCTGTAGAGCTGATGCCCACTGGCTTGGTAGCTCACTCATCACATCAGCCACTTCCCTGACTAAAGCAGAAGATGGCTTTGGTGTTGAGGCCAGCACCTGACGGTAGAGAGTAACCGCGTCTTCGGTTAGGTCAGAGCGACTCTCACGACGACCAATTTCTGAAAGGGCCCGGGCTAAGGGTAAAGCCGCCTCATCCCTCCCTCGCAACGGTTCTAGGACAGACAAAGCTTCTGTCAGTTGCCCAGAGGCTTGATAAGCTTGAGCTAAATCAGCCCGTAGATAGGTATCATTGCCATAGGATTGGGAAAATTGATTGAGCTGGGCTTCCAATACCTGTACCGCCTGAGCAGGATTCCCAGTTTCTCGTAGAGCCAGAGCATAGGCTCCGGCTGCATTTCCCGGAATTGGCTTACCGCTAGCTTGGTAACGAGCAAATAGCTCCAGGCCTTGCTGATAGTCACCACTATAGGTATAGATTTGAGCAGCACCAAGAATAATTTCTGGTGTAGGATTGCTCTCCAGCACAATTTCATAATCATCTAGGGCTTCCGGAAAACGACCTTGGTAGCCCAGCAGTAAAGCCCGCTGAGCACGAGCACCAGTATCATTAGGAGTTAGGTTTAATAAAGTGGTTAGGGCTTCAATCCCATCAGTCTGCCATTCAGGACGATAACCTCCCAATTCTCCTACTGCTTCCAGAGCCTCTTTATTGTTTGGGTCGATGGCTAAGACTTGTTGATAAGCAGCCCAAGCATCTGCATCTCGCCCTGCTCGCTGATACGCTATCGCTAGACCTAACCTCCCTTCCTTCGATTGGGGAGAGCCTTTTAGAGCTTGTTCAAAGGTTGCGATCGCATTATCCACCCATCCTTTCTTTAACAGAGAGTAACCTCGGCGTACTGCAGAAGTAACTTGTGCTTGGAGCGCTGGCACCACCGATTCAACTGGGCTGAAGATTAATACTCCTGCTAACCCAAAAACCATCAAAAAGACCCACCAACGCTGCCAGTAGAAATTTTTTTTCCCAAGAGAATGGTTATTCATTGGTCAAAAGCATGAAGGATAAACTATCAAGGATGAAGGATAAACTATCAAGGGTAAACTATCAAGGATAAACTATCAAGGATGAATCAGTGTCTATGTTCTATCTATGTCAGCAATTCTATTAGCGAGTAGCTTTAAAAACCTATTACTCATTACTCAGCACTCAATCCCACAGATTACTCACATCAAAATCAGCCCTGACTCGAACACCAAGAATTGTATCTGAAAACTCATCTCGTCCTTGCAAAGTCACACCTGCACGCACATTAGGTGAAACACGCACGTCATAGAACAATTCCCAAACATCTGGTACTTTATTACCTTCGTCCTGGCGCAAGTCATCATTAGACAATTGCCGACCATAGCCAAGCCCTAGTCGGTCATCATCCATAAACAAATCTAAGAGGTTGAGACCCACACTGTAGGTATCCCCGCTTTCATCTAAATCAAGATTTTCGTACCAACCATAGCGCCCAAACAGTCCCATCTTGAGAGCAGGAATATATAGTTCTCCATTAATCCCGTAAGCTTCTTCGCGGTCAGAGGACTTCGGACCAAACTCGTTATCCCCTCGGTTCAAAGAAAAAATTTCCTGGAATCCATCTTTCTGAGCATCCCGAGCCGATAGGTAAGTCCCCCGAATGATTGCTGTACCTACCCGAAAAGCTAGCTCTGAAGAAAACCCATCAAAGGCAAAATCATCCAGGTCTCGGTCTGAAGAAAAGCCCGCAGCTCTTACTTCCAGGTTGTCGGTTAAATTCCAGTTGAGTAGCACCCCCGGACGAGACGCAATACCAGCTGCTGCCAGAGCAGGATTCGTCTGAAACACCGGGTTAAAGAAATGGGTCGTACTATCTTTAGCAAAGCTATTGCGGTCAAAATAAGATGTCAAATCCATTAGACCAACCACAAAGCGGAGATTAGAATAGCTAGGTACAGAAGTCGTAAAGTAAAGTTCATTAAGACTTAATCCCGTTTCCTCGGTGTCGGAAAAGCCATCCCCAGTGGTGAGGTCAACTGTGGCACCAAACAAAGCATGGGGAGAAAGGGGATAAGTTCCTTGCAGCCGTAGTCTCGCTGATGTGTCTACCTGATTGAGAAAGACACCTTGTAGGTTTAGGGTCGGAGCTAGCGGGTTATCATCCTTAGGGTCAATCTCTGGAATTAATGGACGCTCTGGTGCTTCCTCAAAGTTGGTTTGTGCCAGCTTCTTAGGCTCAATCGATACCCAATCATCTTCACTGGGCTGGAAGCTCTTAGGGTCATATTGCTTGGATAAACCTACAGTCCTATTAAAGTTCCTCAGGCAGCTTTCGTTTGTGTAGGCACAACCAAATTCTTGTCCGCTACTAACCGAGTAGTATTGGCTGTTCGGGTTTGCTTGAAACCTAGTCTTGATCCTCGTGCATGAATCCTTAACAGCCCAGTCCTCCTGAGGCTTCTCAGACAAATTGGTAGAGTTGAACCTGTCCAGCCGGTCTTGGTCTGTGTTGCTCCAGACATTATTCTGTGATGGTTTCGACGTTTCGCTCTTAGGGCTAAGAGGTTTTTCCGAAACAATTTGATCCGGAAGACTAGCACATAGCCCCGAAAAATGAGCATGGGCTGGTTCTGTTTTCAGACTAGCAACACCTAACAAAATTGATAGGGTTATCGGGGCTATAAAACCCCATTTTTCTAAGGCGGAAGTCGAGGCAATGGATAATAAGTAACTTAGCCCAACCGAACGCTTTGAGGCGCTCATGCTTGGTTGATGAGTATCAATAGTAATAGGGATTTGATTTATGTCTCTCATGAGCACCACAATCAATGAAATATAACTGTGCTTAGTTAAAATTTATGGCAAATAAATGTTTTACCAGCCGATAAAAGCTGCTCCGGATTTTTTTTATTGGGGCTAATTATGTCATATAATTACGCTTGATAACTTTGTTCATAATCTTAGGTTTAATCCGAGAGCACAAGGTTTGAAAAGTCATAAATGTTATTGAATACCAATGGTAATGAACTTAATGTTAAGATCAAATTCCTACAATAAAAAAATACTAATTACCCATTAATTAGGGGATATTTAAAGCAAACTTATTCATCATATAAATACTAAAACTAGTTTAAATACTTTAAATATTTGGATAAAACCATAACATAAAAAAAATCTAAATTACTAAAAATTAAACCTAGGAAGCCTTAATCATCATAAATAAATTTGAGCAAAATAAATTTTAACAGGTTAGAATTTATTTTAATCACAATTTTATGCAACTATCGGCTATGCACAAAACCTTTATTTTTATTTGGACAAAAAAAATAGTCAAACAAAACATGACCCATTTTTTAAAAGGGGTATTTAGCATCTTTATACTCTTACTATTAAGTACTGGATGCACCCAGCTTCCATTACCAGGACGGCAATTAACTAATCGATTACTCGGTCAATCTTCCGAAGCAATTTTTCAGCTTAGGGTAACCAAATCAGACCGTCCAGGGATCTACACCGTAGCAGGAACCACGAATCTTCCCGAGGAAATTCCCATCACGGTAGCAGCGATTCGCTATTTGCACCCTAATCAAGAGCTCTCTTTCAACAGAGAGGCAAATTTTATCTATTCAATTTTGGCTTATGAAAATGTCGATGTAAAGAAGGGAAGATGGCACACCGACTTGGAACTCTGGCAAATTGCACCAGACGGTGAGTTTCAAGAAGTCTGGCAAATGGATCAGTCCAAACTTGGGTTATCACTAAAACCAGCAGAGGAAGTAACCTTTGTAGCCACCCTCGCCCCCAAAGAGTCCCTCTGGGAACTAGAAGAGCAGTTAAAGAAGCAGCGAATAACCTTAGCAAGCAGCCTGATCAACAATACATCCGATGGTCAACGGTATGTCCAGGCACGTGAAGTTCTGTCCGTTGCCTTACCCACCGGTCAGACTAAACCACCTGAACCTAGACCTGAGGATATTAATGATGGCTGGGGCAAGCGGTATCTGCTGCTACCAGAACCACCGATTATTTATAAACTTGACAAGCCTAGTCAACGTCGAATCGATGCTCCCCTTTCAACTCCTGAGTTTTTACAATGATATCTGGTTTAAGGAGTGATGGAGTGATGGGGTGATCGGGTGACCGAGTGATGGAGGGATGGAGTGATTACTCCATCCCTCCGTTCTTGTGCTTGGACAAAAGATACTGTGGAAAGGGAATTTTCCTGACCTGTTTATCCGATACTTTTTAGCTACCAAAGTCTACCAAGATAAACTTTAGTCCGCCAATGCAAGATGCTTTCACATCCAGGGGGTATCTCCGCGCTTCTGTGACGGAATATCCCGCGAGCGCCATAAAAATGTCAACAAAGTTGGTTCCACCGAGATAGAGAGCGCAACTATTAAACCCTTGGTTTTCGGCTTTAATTTAAGTTACATAATAATCCCTGTCGGTGTTCCCCTAATTTAAGTTTAACAAATAATAAGAGTTTTTGGTAGACTCTGCGACGTTTTCTCTAGCTGTTTACTAACCCTCACCTGTTCATCCCCTCACCCCTTGAGAGTACTGATACTAATATCGCCCATCACAACACACTGGCAAGCTAGACGTGCGTGAGGATTGTCTGGAGCTAACACATCCAGCAAATCCTGCTCATCAGCTGTGATAGGTGACAGGTATTCAATGCCTCTGACTACCTCGATTAGACAGGTGCCACAGGATGCTTCCCGACAACCAAAAAGAAGGGAAATGGGATGCTCATCGCAGATGTCAGCTAGGTTTTGGTTAGGTTCGACTTCAAGGGTTTTTTGATCGTCTTCAACGTGAATAGTCACCATAGCAACAATTTGGGTATCTCATGTATAACATTACTGGAGCAGGAACTGGCAAAAGTTTGACCTAACGCTTAACGGATCTCGAGAACTGCTTAAACTCTCGAATGTTATTTGCGACAGCTTTTTCAACTGAACCGGATGAAGCCATCAGGCGCATCTCGCGATTAACAGGTGACAGATAGTCTAGACCTTCGAGAAACTTGCGGATATCCGATAGAAGACGCTGGTGATATTTAGCTGCCAAATATAAGCCTTCATGTTCCTGACAGAAACACTTCTCCATCATCAGTAGTGCTTCTTGCTTAGACATGCTAAATAGAGGTGTTTGCAAGAGCTTATACACCATAGGCATAAGATTTCCACCAAAGGTACCAGGGAGTGTAGTAGATAGCCCATTAAACACATCGGTTTGTAAGCTGTGGATCGTTTGGTTACCAATGTACTTCTCCCAGGCGTTTGGCTGAGGGAAATCCTTATAGATTTCGTGGGACATTAACTGAGACGTTGCGGTGTGGAAACTTTCGTCTAGTAGATGATAACGAGAAACTGCTGTTGGAGCGGGAATAAACTCACCCTTTTTCTCTAATCTCTTATATAACTGGGAAAAACTATATTCCTTATTTTTGAGATTTAAATTGCCGATCCCACGGGCAGTATAGTACTGGCTCGCTAGAAAAGGAGAATTACTGATACTGATGGTGTACACTTGCATTCCCAAAGGAGAGCTTGTACGTCCACCCATCCCTTTAAAAGCAGCTAATGTTTTATCCATTTCCTTAGGTTTGGTTGACCTAGGACAGTGAAAAACTGTTTCGCCCATTAGGGCTAACTCTGTCTTACTACCAATAGTGTTAAAGGCACGAACATGGTAACGTTCTTGATTAGTTTCAAGGTCTAGCGCATGGCAGAGAACTTCGTAATCATCAAAGGGAAAGAAGGCATTTGCTGTAACTTCATTAAATAAAATTGTATTCGTTTCAGTAGCAGCAATTAAATAGTAATTCAAAGCCCAATAGAGATGATTTAGAGCTTTTTGTTGTGAGGGTGAAGCCGCTTCATAGAGGGGGCTACCGTACAGCATTGAAAGCTCAGGCTCACCCCAGTAATAATCGCTATTGCTGCTATAATCAAAGTTTTTATACAACTCCTCTATTTTTTCGGTGTAATCTGACTCAGTGTTACGCCGATAATTAACATCCATCAGCTTAAGATTCTTGCGACCATGGACAACCTTGTCTGATGGAGTTGAAAATTGACTTCCTTTTTCTGGTGCTTTATGGGTTTTTAGCATACTATTATCCTTAGGTAAAAACTACGTAATCTACGTAATCTATAAGTTAGATGGTCTCCAGTACCCTGCAGTATTGTTCATAGTAAACGTGGCAATTGGTAATGGCTAATGGATCAATAGTAATTACAATTACCAATTACCAATTACCAATTACCAATTACCAATTACCAATTACCAAGCTTGACAATATCGATAATTAAAAATTCACAATTTAGGAAAGAGGAACTGGGCGATACTGACTGTAGTAATCTGGCATTTGGAGTCCTTGAATTTTTAAACTTTGTATTCGGTGTAAAAATGCAGCCCCATTCATGATGTGGTGAGCCACATCAACCACACTGCGATTGTTTGGAGCAGCGAGGTAAGACCCTTGCACCCAGTTATTAAAGCTGCCCATTGCAGGTCCGCACCAAATCTGATAATCGATTTCTCTGCCTTTCTCCCCTGACTTCGACCAACGAGATGACAATCCTAGGTACCAGCGGAAAATCAGAGCCATTTTCACCTTAGGATTATTGGCAGCTTGTTTTATTTTATCAGGATTTCGTTGGGATATATAAGCTATGGTATCCTCCCAGATTGCTTCAATTTTTCTCTGGAAAATTTGTTTTTCCAGTTTTTCTCTTTCCTCGATAGGAATAGCTTCAATCGAGTCATAGCTTCTATATAACTCAAAGAGTTTCTGGGCCCGTAGGGGGAAGAGGGTACCTTTTTTGAGGACTTGAAGTTTTACCCCCATTTCAAACATATCTGCTGCTGGAGCCATGGTGACATCAGTCATATCAGCTTTAGCCAACACTTCCTTAGTATGTTGAGAGGTTCCAGCTTCAAGGCAAGACTGATTAATAGAGCCAGTCACAACATAAGCCGCACCCATCATAAAAGCAGCTAAGGCTGATTGTGGCGTACCAATCCCACCAGCAGCTCCAACTCGAATCGGGTTTTCATAACCATATTTTTCCTGAATTTCATCCCTCAATTCCAAGATAGAAGGTAACAGACAAACCAAAGACCGATTATCTGTATGACCACCTGAATCAGCTTCTACAGTGATATCGTCTGCCATGGGAACTTTTTCTGCCAAAGTTGCCTGTAGCTCACTGATTAATCCCTGCTCAACAAGTTTTTTAAGGATTTGTGTTGGAGCAGGCTGCAGAAATTTCGCAGCAACTTCTCTTCTAGATATTTTAGCAATAACTTTATTTTTTATTTCGATTTGATTAGCGGTATTGAGTCCTAATCCAGCAGCTCGATAATAAACAATATTGGGAGTTAAATCTAGAAATGCAGACGCTTCTACAGTTTTAACACCATAATTGAGAAATAGATCAACAGCATGGCGTTCAATCGCAGGTTCACTGGGACTATGAATTAAATTAAAGGCGTAGGGACCTTGGGGTAAGGCTTGTTGAATAAGTTTAATAGCTGCTTCCAGGCGGGAAGGACTTAATCCGCCAGCACCAAATGAACTCAAAATTCTCTCTTTGCCGAGAGCAATGACCATCTCCTCAGATGCAATTCCACCAGCCATCGCTCCAGTAACATAGGCAGATTTTACCCCATGAAAGGATAAAAAACTGGGATCGCCTAACTGTTGAATTTGTATTGGTGGAACTGCCATCAGCAGCTCTACTTGAGAGCTCTTGCCATTTTCGGAAGGATACCAGTACCCTTCTTGGGTTACGCCAATCTGTCCTTGGGATCTAACGATATAACAGGACTTTTCTAAATCTAGCAGTTTAGCCTTAATTCCTCGATCATCAAATGCTATCCCATCCAAATCCCCTTTCCAACCTTGATTTTGACCATAGAAACAATTAAAAAATCCAATTTTATTATCTTTTTGGTTATTATTTTTGCTTAGAGGTGTATCTAAAGCAGTCATTGGTTTAGAACTAGTTTGAGTCATTATAATACAGCTGATTTGGTTAAATTAATAATTATAGTTTAGTAGATTTGCATGAAAATTACCTGTCCAAATTTTGGTAATATCAAGTCCGATAGCTTATTTTAATTGGGTTTTACTGCTACCAGACTTGATATCAAATCAGGCTAGTTAATTGATACAGAACCTTTATCCTATTAATGTTTTTCTCAGGTTATGAGAGATTATTGTAGGTGTCGATAGCAAATTGGGCACGCTCATCAGGAGATTCTATTTCAGCAAACTGCTCAATAAAGTTGTTCGCCTCATCAAAGCTCCACAGCGGATCACCACCTTCTCCGTTCTGGGCTATATAGTGTACGGCAGCCTTAAAGACAGCACGAGCAGCATTTTTGGTATACGGCACACCTGGATCACCACCACCAAACTCTAAATCCAGATGCCAGAGCAAGACATTGCACTCTGCAGGAAATGGTTTGTGCTCCCGCAGCTGCATAGTTTCCATGCAGCGTTCATGGGAATAGGAATCAGCAAGGGAATGGAGAAAAATCCCTAAAGCCGTGATAGAGCTTGCCGGTACAGTTTTGAATCTCCGACGATTCAAAGAGTATTTAGGGGTTACCAGTAGATCGTCAGAATTGCCGTAAATAGCCCACTGGTCCATGGTATTTAACTCTGGGATTCCCCTTGGACAGGAGTCGGAACTGTCCGTGAAGTAGTTGCAAGTGTTGCATTCGCTGGCGTCAGTGGGATAGGACACACCGAATGAATCAGTGCAACCGCGTCGGGGAAAGTGCCAGTATAGACTATACGGGCCAAAGCGTCCCGTATTGGTGAGACGCACGTTGGTGCCGTTGTAACCTGTGAAATTAATTGAGTCCACAGCTTGATTGGTAACTGCAATCTGTTCTGCCAATTCTGGCGAGAAACCCGCTGCCCGCACTAGGGTGCGGGTAAATTCGTAATGAAAGGTACTGTGTCCTTTGAGTCCGTTGCGGTAGAACTCGTTGAAGGCATTTGTAGGTAACACCCAGCAGAGAATTAGCACGATGGTAGATACCCAAGTCAATAAAAATAGTGTTTTACGCTTCATATTTGGTTGATACACAATTATGATTCAGAATCAAGCAACTGCTTTGAAAACGTTACTTGGTGCTGAATAATGTTGCCAATTTGCTTCAAGGATTCTTGTTGATTCCTTAAAAAAGCAGCATGGTTTTTGGTGATGCGAGATGTATTATAACTCAGTTTTTGATACTGATTTTTTTGTAATCCAATTAGGGTTATTTCCGGAACAAAATTGTGATTTTTTTGGGATAATTCTAGACTGCAAATATTATTATCCAGCGGCATTTTATTAGGGTGGCCACAGTCTAATTTTTCGGTGCTTGTAAGGCTGTAATTGAAAGCACACTTAGCACTATTTTCATGGTTTAGGACAGTACTTTGAATATTTGATGAAGTTACGGGTTCAGATGGTTCAACATTGGGCAAAGTCTGTGGCTGTTCCCAAGTCTTATGAATTAGGACGTTTGATGATAGAGTTTCAGCAATTTCCTGGTTAGTATTGCTCAAAATTCTGGACTTAATCCGGCTCCCACCCAAGGTTATGGTTTTAACCATTGAGCGCCGCTGACCAGCATTTTCTGGTTCCTGAGTATACAGCGGCGACAAATCTAGAGAGACTTGATGACTAACTAGCTTGGCCAAAGCTTTGACAATAGAGGTATGGTCGTTTGAACCTCTTTTATTGAGGGAAACTGTGACATGTTCCTTATCCTTGAGGTTTTCACCAATCCATCTAGAACAAGTACTCCCAGCGCCTACCTCCACAAAGATCTTGGCTCCATTGTCATAAACTTGGTTAATTAGCCGAGGAAAATCGAGGGGCTGACAAAGACCCTTGGCGATAGCGTGACCAATGGCATGACTCTCAAGGGTAATGGGTTTGTAGTCGGCTGCGGAATAAAAAATAGTATCTGGTTGACTATAGATAGGTAAACTTGTGAGTCTAGCAAGTTCATGGTATTCAGAAGCCATGGCGTCACAATGAAGTACATCATCGGCAGGAGCACGGAAGGCATCGCATTTGAGAGTGTCAATCATCCTCCGACAAGCTTGAGGATCACCAGCAATTACCACTTCTTTTGGCGTATTGATATGAGTAAGATAGACGCGATTCTCATGTTTGAGATATTCCACAACTTGGGATACCGGAGTCATCAGAACATAGGTACTCCAAATTTGTTTGTGCTGATCATCGTTGCCTTGGGGTAATCCCCAATACTCACGAACTGCGTTTTTAGGACCAGACAGTCTTCTGCGAAATATCTCAGAGGAGCTTAAGCCATCGATAGCTTGATCATAGTTACTCCAGACCGACTGACCAATCATCATACTAAGTTCCCCTAGGCTGTACCCAAAGGTAGATTGAGCCTGAACTTGGAAATAATCCCTCATGATTATGGTCAAGATTCTAACAAAGCCCATTCCAGATATGAGCATGCTATGGGAATCATCTAACAGTTGCTGTTCAAGGACTTCCAGTTGCTTTCTGGATAAGGAATTTAAGCTCCTTGGATAAAAAAGTCTTTCCCTGAGCATCGAAGCCATACTGGCGATATGTTTATCTGCCTCCTCGTAGACTTTGGGAAACAGTCGAAAAATATTCTGACCTAGTCCGATATAGGAATTGAAAGCACCGGGATAAACAAATGCAACGGTACCCCGTTTAGCCAGTGGTTTAGCTGTAAAATAGCTTCCCATAGGCGTTTGCCAGTCTTTACCTGTATCAAAAGCCTTGGGAATCCCTTTAATTGCACGCTGGATCTCTCGTTTTAATTCATCGTTATTGTGTCCGAGAATTGCCAGGGTATAAGCGGCCTGAGAACGTTTTTGAAAGGTGGCAAAGGTTTGGCGAGCAGCAGTAGATAGAGAAACACAATTTTCGATAGTTTGTTCTAAATTATGGAGCTGCTCGAGTAACTCCGATTGACCATCAGCAGCTATGGGAAACAGATAAAACGGTGTTTGCTCCAAATAGTTGCTGTTGCGATCGCATTGACTCTGTTCCTCTGACAAAATTATATGGGAATAAGCCCCATCCATTCCCATACCGTTAATTGCTGCTACTCGTTTGGCGCTCTGTGGTTCTAAAAACCAAGGTCTTGATGCACTTGCCACATAAAATGGACTACCTTGCCAAACCTCCGGCATTTTAGGACCAGTCCATTGAGGTGTTCCTGGAATATATCGGTTATAGAGACACAGTGCCGTTTTGATTAAGCTAGCAATTCCTGAAGCAGCATAGGTATGACCAATATTTGCCTTGACACTACCTATGGCACAACTTAAATCAGCCTTAGCAGTTTGATAGGCTTGGGTTAATCCGCGAATTTCTGCCTCATCCTCCTGAGCTACTCCACTACCAAACACTTCTAAATAGCCAATATCCGCAGGTGTGATGTCTGCTTGAGTATGAGCCTGTTGACACGCTTGTATTACAGCTTCAGCCAGAGGCGGTTGAGGGAAAGGATTGACCTGGTCTGATGTCCCACGGGGTTTTACCAAACTCATGGCATCAATCACTGCATAAATACGGTCTTGCTCCTGCTTGGCTGTATCAAGACGCTTTAAAACCACAGCGCCAGCCCCTTCACCAACCATCCAGCCATTAGTGTTTTGGTCGTAACTGAGGGTATTAACTCCTGTGTTTACCTTTGCCAATTGGTTTCGCAACAAAACATTTTCCAGACCGCCAGCTAGGTCAACAGCACCCACAACAACCGCATCTACTTCCCCAGCAGCGAGTAATAGTTGTGCCGTTTCTAGAGCTTTGAAGGTGGAATTTTCCCCAGCACCGAGGGTGAAGGAAAGCCCGTTGAAATCCCACAGAGCAGAAATACGACTGGCTGTGATCACACCGAGGTAACCCAGATAGTCACTGGTTTTTGCCTGGTGGTGGATGCTATCTTTAACAATGCTTTCTAGGGTATCGATAGCTTCGGAGGTTAAGGATTGATTCGTCTCAACAAAACCTTCTTTGAGTTGCCAAGACAGATGCCATCGCTGCTGAAGCTGATGACCAGAAAGTTCGGTTTCTGCAGCGATAATCACTGCCACATTTCCCCCCTCACTTAGTCCTGCATCTTTGATAGCACGCTCGGTTACCTTAAGCATTAGCAGTTGCTGAGGATTGAGTGTGTCTGCTTCATTGGGCGGTATCTTAAACCGTAATGTATCAATGTCAAAATCTTGGATGTAAGCGCCTAAGGGTGCTTTACCGTCTGTAAAGCCATAGTCTTTGAGCAATTGCTCTTGCTCCTCGATTCCCTTCCAGCGCTGGTTAGGAAGGGGGATAAAATGCTGGGTTCCATCATAAATACTGCGCTCAAACCCATCCAAACCATCACAGCAGCCAAAAAAGCTGTCCATGCCCACAATCGCCATCTTAGTAGCTGGCACCGGTGTAGAGGCTTCCGGTTCAAAATCAGGAATTTCTTCGACCTGAGTCGATTGCTCAAGAATCAAATGAGCATTATTTCCCCCAAAACCGAAGGCATTAATAGCTGCGCGTTTAAGCGGTTTATTGTTCGGCCAGGGAGTTGCAGCTCGAACCACTTGCTCCGCTGCAATCACATTATTAGGAGAGCTGAGGGGAGTCGTTATATTAATGGTCGGGGGTATTACACCCTTTGACATACTCAAAATGACTTTCATCATGCTGGCCATACCAGCAGCAGTTAGCAGGTGACCCAAATTAGATTTGACAGAACCCACCAGCATAGATGCTTGATGCTGACCAAAAAAGGTATCTACAGAGCCTAATTCAGTGGTATCACCAAGGAAAGTACCAGTAGCATGGCATTCTAAATAATCGATGCTCTTTGGACTAATGTTTGCCTCAGCATAGGCTCGTTTATAGGCTAAAATTTGGCCTCGGGGGTTCGGACTCAGCAGGTGCTTTCCCCGACCATCATTGGATAATCCGTTACCACAGATTGTGGCATAAATTTGATCACCATCTCGAATCGCGTCACTGTAGCGCTTGAGCACCACCATACCAATCCCATCGGCTGGGGTTAGACCTTTGGACGATTGATCTAAGGGTCGGCTGATATCATGTTCAGGGTAACCCTGAACACCAGAAAATAGCATCCGAACATAAATTGGATCGGCATGACTAATGGCTCCCGCTAACATCAAATCAGCTTTGTGGGATAGTAGGTAATGACTTGCCAATTTCACAGCATACAGTGATGAGGAACAGGCCGAGTCTAGGGTATAGTTAATATCGGATAGAGAAAAAGCTTGGGCGACTAACGCTGAGAGCACCCCAGAGTTCATCCCATTATACAGAGATAATTTTGCAGATTTCGGTAATTTTGCCAACTGGAAGTTTTGATTCTGCAAAAGCTCCCTAAGTGCAGCTTCGATAGTGTGCTGATAAATCGATCCAAAGAGTTCATTCGAGAGTGGAGTAAGGCTTGAGAGATTACCCAAAATTACACCACACTTTGAGAGCACACTGTCATTGCTCAAATAATTACTGTCTTGTAGTGCTTGTTTGGCAACATACAGGCACCTTTGGAAGAGAGGATCTAACCCTTCCAGAAGTTCTGACGGCAAGTTGTATCCAGTGACATCAAACGTAAAATCTCGGATATATCCTCCCATTAAGGAGTAGGTTTTATCCGGTTGATTTTTTAATGGATTAAAAAATTTTGCCGGATCAATTACCATGTCTTCCTTAGTTAATAAGGAAGTGGAATCTTTTTTGCTAATCAGATTCTGCCAGAATTCTTCTGGAGTTTTGGCATCAGGGAAGAGGCAAGATAATCCAATTATTGCTATTTTTTCCATAGATAATTTATCAAAAATGACAGTTTTGGCTAATCAGTTGACGAATCAGTTATAGTTTTGGTATTAAATGACTTGCTATTATAAAATTATATGCCCTTTGACCCGATAGGATAAATAGTTCCTTTCCAGCCAAGCCAACGGGAGTAGATTTGTCCTTCACGATTATGGGCTATGATATCAACAATGACATTTTTATTGACTTTAGATTTTAGTTCCGTAGATACATAAAAGGTTTCTCCCGGTGGAATCATGGCAAATTGTTCAAATTTTTCTGATTGGGCAGGTAACAATTCCTCTTGATGAAAATAATAAATCAAAATTCCAGTAGGGTGTGTCTTAAGATCAGCGATGTAGGGATTGAAATTTTGAATGGTAAACTGCCCTTGTTGTCGGTCACTAATAGATGACCAAGCACAGGCTGCCGTAATTTTTTTAGGAGTCAGATTCAAGACCCGTTTCACCCCCCAAAAGGAAGGGCCATGAAATAAGGAAGATTCTTCACTTTGATATAATGATGATGGAATCTGTTCAGTAATTTTATAATCTTCCTCAACGTTAGCGTTCTCATAAGTGGGAGCACTAGGAATTTCTCTGACTAGCTTAATCTGAACCCGATAATGCTCATGATAAGGAATTTTACTTTCTTCTTTTTTCGTCCGAATTTTTGCTTCAAATTCTATTGAACCGTCATTGGTCTTAGCAATTTCTTTCAAATCCAGAATATATTCCCTTGCCAGAGTATGATTGAAAATAATCCCTTTAAAGAACTTGAAATTTGTGTAACTGAAGAATTTGTAACCGGGATAGAGTTGTTCACAGGCATTAATAATCCATCCTACGGCACAAGTAGCTGGCAATACTGGATAACCGCCAATGACGTGATCGTGTAAAAAGGGATTAGCGTCCAGTGTCAACTTGCGGCGAATACGATAGGTTCGTAACTCAGGGTTTAACTCCCCTAACACCGGTTCCAGTGGAGTGCCAATCACCACTTGCGCCGTGTCCTGATTGGCACTATCGAGTTCTTTAACTAGCATGTTTGTCCCCACTGGGATCGGAATAATTTCAATGTTGCGCTTAGCAAACGCCTTCTTTAGTTCCGAAGTCACCATACCACTGTCCCAAGGTCCCCAATTGATGGCAACCACATGGCAGGAGGGATGGTGTTGCTTGACCAGATGAGCTGATTTGTTGAGAATTTCATTTGCGATCGCATAGTCCGACTGACCGATATTTCCGTAAAAACCAGCTACAGACGAAAATAGAACTAAATAATCCAGTTGACCTGGGCTGACGCAACTCAGCAGATTTTCCAAACCCTTTACTTTGGTAGCATAAACGGTCTCAAAATCTTGTTCCGATTTCTTTTCAATTAATTTATCCGCTAAAACCCCTGCTCCGTGGATAATACCGGTAATTGAACCCATGCGCTCAACCACAGTGGCCAGCTTTTGCTGTAAGGCTAGAGCATCCGTTACATCAACATCAATATAGTCTGCCTGACCGCCTGCCTGTTCAATTGCCAAGAGAGTTTTGTGAATTTCTCGACTCGAAGCAATTCTCTTAAATACCCCTTTTACTTCCATGGGGGTAGGCTTCTTTCCTTGGGCAAGGATATTTTCCATAATCCGTTTTTTCAATTCAGATTCATTAAAACAATCCTTTGCCCAATCTGGTTCATGGTTCATGATTGATGAACGACCCAGTAGGATAAATTTGCATGGTTGGTGCTGTGCCATCCGAATCACGCACTCAGCGGTAATGCCTTTTGCTCCGCCACTGACAAGAAACACTGATGATTGACTGATTTGAGCTGTTTGGATCATAAAGTTTTCCAATAATTAGATAATTTTGATAAATAGTTATTCTTATTTAACTTTTATTTTTAGGGGTGTATAGCTAGCATTTGTGGCACTACGTTAGGGGTCAAGCTACCTTGGGCAAGCAAGCATCAATAAGAGACGACATGACATGGTTTGCAAATATTTCCATCGAATCATGACTGATCGATGGGTCAGAAAACATGAAGTTTAATATCATTTTTTCGTCAAAGGTTGAAACAGCAACCGATAAACTTCCCCCAAAAGAAGCGTTGGCTGAACCAAAGCTGATTTCTTCTAGTTCAAAGGCTCCGTAATGTTTAGGAATGTTGACTTTACCAATATTGGTTACAGATACCGTTGCCGACCCTTGATTAGGGTGCTTTAAAAACCTTTTTAGAAAAATTTTAGTGATAATAATAACTCTAAATATATTTGCTCCATTCAAACGATATTCGAGCTGTTTTTTAACATTCCGAGCTAAATCCCAGAATGATAGATTGCTCTGTAAGGTGTGAAATGAGGTAACACATGAAACTAGGCTCCCCATGACCTCATCACTGACCACTGGTTCCAAGCGTCTGCGCAAATCAACATAGGATAGGCAACTTACACACAACCTTTTTTTCTTATTTACTGTGATGCTTTTCGCGGCAGTCAACAGCATCGCCCCACACAGGGCACCGTGTACTGTTGTCTTTTCCTTTTTGCAACGATTGATCAACTCTTGGGTTAACCCTTTGTCTAAGGATTTTTGCACCATACCACAACGGCGTAGATTAATGGGTACGCACTTCTCAAACCCGAGCGTTTTTGGTCGATGCCAAAGCTGATGAAAAATTATTCGTAATAATATAAATGATCTATGCCAAATCCCTTGGAATCCCCTCGTTGATATCGGAATTAACCTATCTATGGGTGGGAGTATGGTCAAGGGAAGCACTGAAGTTATTGGTTCGCCACAGTGAATTTTCTGACAGTAGGTCAAAATTGCTGAGTGCAGTTGGACACAAGATAAGCCGTCTGATATAGCGTGGTGGCTTGATGTAATCAGATAGCTCGCACTATTTTCACTCTCAGCAGGAACTAGCACTGCCCGCATCAAACCTTTATCACTCTCAATTCCCTGATTCAGCTCTTCGAGAACAACCTCTTGCCAGTGTTCGTTGTAGAGATTGTCAACCACACGCAAAGGAATCTTGGACACCCCTCCAGTTTGAAACCAGAGATTATCTAACGAGCCAACAATACGACAGTTAAGACAAGGGTAACGGTATTGAATCAGGTCAAGAGCTTGTCTAAGAATTTCTTCACTCAGAGGTCCTTTGACGCGACTCATCGTTACTACATAACTCGATTTAGCAAGGCGATTTAAGATTTCCGTCCCTTCCTCGACAGGAACTAGCTTTCTGTCTAGGGTTTCTCCTGGGGAGATTTGCGACATTGTTGACATTTTCAACGTTTTGGTTGATTTTTATACTTTGGTAAGGTGCACCCTAATTTTTGCCACTAGTCACACTGAGCACTCAGCACTCAAGCACTATATTTAGATGGATGGCTCAGTGCTGAGGGTTACTCGCCCGAGTGAACTATATCCAACTTCAGTAATATAATGGTTGGGGTCGTGAAGTTCAGCCATGATGTACTGAGCCGAGCCCTCAGCACTCAGCTCAGGACTCAGGTCAATGCCCCGGCAAAATACCGATTCCCATTCAAGGTTTAGGGTTTTAGTCAATCCAAATAGACCCGCACCAATTGCACCAAAGTTCACGTTTTGTGCTAAACCAAACGCTCCATCAAGACGAGCAACAGTCATGAAACAACTGCGTCCTTGACGCGCCGCTTGATTCAGTGATGGTTTGAGATGTTTGGCAATCAAAAAGACCTGCTTAACAAGAGCTTTTTCTAGGTCAAGAAAGCGAATGCCATGATTGGGCCCGGTCCCAATGGCAGGATTGAGATGAATAAATGCAGCAACCGAACCATAGTTAGCAGTAATTGCTGCCAATTGTTGTTTCAAATGCTCCTCACTCAAATCGTTCAACACAATACGACTAACTCCTTTCGGTAAAGGTGGTTGTTCTGCAATCAGGGATTGGGGAAAACTTAAGACCACCACTTTCCAGTCACGGTCTGTTAGGGATTGAGCCAGTTTGGATGTAGTTAGTGAACCATCATCGGTTAACAAAACAATATGCTTGTCAGGTAACGCGAAATCCAAACTATCTGGCTCAGGTAGAGTTTTAAGTTTTACCAAACAGCGTGGAATATTATGATCTAGGTCAAGTTGCTCACTAGAAGGCTGCTGCTGGAACTTTTTTTTTTCAGTCGTCCCTGTCTGCTGTTGAAGATACTCAACAATTTGACCAAGAGTGCGAAGTTCTCCGAGTTGCTCTGGATTGGCTTGAGGCATATTAGGATACATTTCCTGTAGAGCGCTTAGGATTTCCACCCGTTTGATCGAGTCAATCCCTAAATCCGCTTCCATGTCCATATCCAGCTCTAACATTTCTGCTGGATAGCCAGTTTTTTCGCTAACCACATCTAGCAGAGTTTGACCGATGGCCTTAACATCTATAGCTGGTAGTGGTGTTGGAGTTTCTAGGTCTAGATTTTCACCAACTGCTTTAACCTCATTGCTTTCCACTGGCTCAGATTGGATTGTTTGGATCTGAGCTGAGCTATTGGTTGTTGTTTGAGATTGGACGGGGAGAACTTTTGAAGCATTAGACTGTAAGTACTCCACGATTTGACCAAGGGTACGCAGTTCTCCAAGTTGCTCTGGATTGGCTTCAGGCAAATCAGAATTCAGCTCCTGCAAAGCACCTAGAATTTCCACCCGTTTGATCGAGTCAATCCCTAAATCTGCTTCCATGTCCATATCCAGCTCTAACATTTCCGCTGGATACCCGGTTTTCTCGCTAACCACATCTAGCAGAGTTTGACTGATGGCCTCAACATCTATAGCTGTTAATGGTGTTGAAGTTTTTAGGGCTGGATTTTCTACAACTGGTTTAACATCATTACTCTCTACTGAGTTAGATTCGATTGTTTGTATCTCAGCTGAGCTGTTGGTTGTTGTTTCAGGTTCGACAGGGAGAACCTTTGAGCTGTTGGTTGTTGTTTCAGGTTCGACAGGGAGAACCTTGGAACCATGGGACTGTAAGTACTCCACGATTTGACCGAGGGTACGCAGTTCTCCAAGTTCCTCTGGATTGGCTTGAGGCAAATCAGGATACATCTCTTGCAAAGCACCCAAGATTTCCACCCGTTTGATGGAGTCAATGCCTAAATCTGCTTCTATATCCATATCCAGCTCTAACATGTCCGCTGGATAGCCGGTTTTCTCGCTAACCACATCAAGCAGAGTTTGACGAATGGCATTAATATCCGTGGCTGCTGATGGTGAAGATGGTACTTTTGGTGTTGGCTCAACCTTGACTTGAGGTACTAAACTGTTCTCAACGGTTGTTGAGACATTGTTTAAAGGTGTCTCTGGTTCCTTGACCTCGTTAGGCGGAGTTAAATTTATAGATGCATGTGAGCTACTTGAGCGATCAGAAAGATTCTGTTTAACTGTTTTTTCTGGCTTTACAACCTCCCCATTGTCAGAGGTTTGGCTATCTTGCTGGTCTACTAACTTATTTTTAGGTTGTGTGGTTAACTCCTGATTCCCCACCAATTGATTCGCTAAACCAGCTTTTAGCCCTGGTTGATCAACAACCTCACCTTTGAGAACCTCTTGATACTGCTGTTTTACCAGTTGGAAAAAGTTCTTGGTATACTCTAGCTGATGGTTTAAATATTGCTCATGAACGTTGAGAGTCTGACCTTGATGCTGGTGAAACTGCATCATAGTGCGCTCTAAGCTCTGTAGCACAACTTGCTTCGTTTGCGCTTGTTGATCAGTTCCGTTGCTGTTGCCAAACAAGGAATGCTGCTGCTGCATCAGTTGGAAAAAGGTTTTGGCATATTCCAGCTGATTGTTCAGATATTGTCCGTGAACCTGTAACGTTTCACCTTGATGTTGACTAAACAACTTCAAGCTATACTCTAAGCTCTCTAAAATACGTTGGGAATTTACAGATAGAGTTGGTGTTGAGAGCATGTTCGATTCAAGAGCGGGTTGAGTAAGAGCTAGTGCTGGTTTGGCATCAGACTTGTGATTGGTGCTACTTCCAGAGGAGGTAATAAGATGCCCATTTGGCTTTTGAGTAGGTTGAGTGGGAATTGATGTGGGTTTGGTCTGAGAAGTCTCCATGGGACGTAACCGAGATGTGGGCTGGATGAATGGCGAGAGTGCAATCCTGTTTCCTGGGTTCTGGGCGATCGCCCCTTTGCCATTGCTCTGGCTAGACCCATTTCCATTACTCAAGGATTGTTTCGATTCAGTGACAAGCTTAGTTGAAGAACTCCCCTGATAATTGGGCTTTGCGGTGTGACCATTGCTCTGGCTAGACCCATTTCCATTACTCAAGGATTGTTTCGATTCAGTGACAAGCTTAGTTGAAGAACTCCCCTGATAATTGGGCTTTGCGGTGTGACCATTGCTCTGGCTAGACTGATTGCCATTGGTGAGCATTTTTGTCTGTTGAGTTTCCTCTGTAGACCCATGACTTGCCCGATTATCCTGACCAAGAGATGTCACTTGATGTCCATCCTGCAAAGCCTGTTCAAAAGCCTTTTTCGTCTTTTCTGACACATAATTAGAGCAATTTAACCGGAAATTCAGGGGTTTTTTATTGTCAGTCTTGGGTGCTGGAGGCTCAATTTGGTAGGGGTCGAGGTTTTTCAAGGGCAAACCAGCAACGCGCAACTGGATAACCGCTTGACGCAATTGGCGATCGCTATCCTGTTGACGACTAGCATTTAAGGCTACGGCGACATGGGGTTTATCACCAAGAATATCCTTTATCAAGTTGGTCAGGATGCTCCGAGGTCCAAACTCAACAAAGCAATACCCCCCTGCATTGTAGATAGTTTCGATTTCCTGCTTGAACAGTACTGACTTGCTTGAATGTACTCCCAAAATGTTTTTAATGTCTTGGGGTTCAGTGGGATAACGCTCTCCAGTCACATTGGTATAAACAGGAATTTTTGCTTTTTTGAACGTAACTGCTTGACTCGCTTGAGCAAAAGCTTTTTGGGCATGTCCAATCAGAGGAGTATGGAAGGCAGCTGAAACTGGCAGCGAAATAGCAGAATACCCTTTTTCAGTCAACACTTCCTGTACCTTCGCAATTTCTGCTGTTGAACCGGCTAAGACCACTTGGCGATTGGAATTGAAATTGGCAATGGTAACTTGAGGAAAACTATCAATAACCGCTTTGACTCGATTAACTTCTTCGTTGACCGCCAGCATTGCTCCCGGATCAAAATTTGGATCATCTGGGGTTGCCATGGCCTGACCTCTAGCTTTAACTAGGAAAAAGTAATCCTCATCACTCAAAACTTCAGCAGCCCAGAGAGCAGTGAGTTCTCCAAAGCTGTGTCCAGCAATAAAATCAGGCTTAAATCCTGCCTGTTGCAGAATCTTATAAAGACCAACACTGAAAGCTCCGATGGCTGGCTGAGCATAATCTGTAGGTTGCAGTGCTTCAGCCTGGATATGCCGTTGAGCTGTATCAAACACAGGCGCAGGAAAAACCGTTTCTGAAACGGGCTTCAAACTATCCTTGAGGAACAGACTATCGATATAACCATAGGTCTGGCGCAAACAAGGGAAATTCATCACCAGTTCCCGCCCCATTTCTAGATACTGGGAACCTTGGCCTGAAAATAGGGCAACGACTTTTCCTTCCAGCTTCATGCCACTGTCACGATAGTAGATCCCTTGGGGATGATTCCACGATTGTGCTTGTGGTCTGTTTTTCAGGCAGTTAATAGTGGTTTGTAAGCATCTGCAAGCTTGTATTAGAGAATCCGCCACAAACCCGACTCTGGCTTCAGTGACCGGAATTTCTTGGGCTTTACAGCTATCAATCACTTCTTGGTAGTGCTGCTCTCCAGTATTAAATTGCAACTTTTGTAAGGTATCTTCACAACGAGCTAACAATTGGTCTGGTGTTGGCGCAGACAGGAGAATGGACTCGGAAGTGTGGTGTAAACGATAGGCATGATTGTGTTCCTGTTCATATTCTTCCAGAACAACATGGTAATTCGTGCCACCAAAGCCAAAGGAACTCACACCAGCACGCCTTGGCCCATCTCCTTCAGCCCGAATCCAGGGTCGGCTTTCAGTATTCAAATAAAATGGTGAATTATCAATATCCAGTGTTGGGTTGGGGTTGGTGATGTTGATAGTAGGTGGCAAGATTTTGTGGTGTAGAGCCAAAGCAGTTTTGATTAGACTAGCTGCACCAGCCGCAGCTTTGGTATGCCCAATCTGGGATTTAACAGTACCGAGAGCAACATACTGTTTTTTGGGGTTGTTTTCACTAAAAACGTCCTTTAGAGCCTTGAATTCACTGGGATCCCCAGCTCTAGTCCCCGTGCCGTGTGCTTCAATCAGGCTGACACTGGTAGGAGAGAAACCTGCATCTTCGTAAGCCCGCTTCAACGCTTTCGCTTGTCCTTCTGGGCGAGGAGCGTAAATGCTTTTATATCGACCATCACTGGAGGTGCCAATGCCTTTGATCACAGCATAGATTGTGTCATTATCTCGCTTAGCGTCCTCCAGACGTTTGAGTACCAGCATCCCGATGCCTTCACCCAGCATCATTCCATCCGACTCAGCATCGAAGGGCTTAATGGTCTGGCTTGGCGAGATGGCAGGGGTTTTGCTGAAACAAATATAAGCAAACAAGGAGTTATCCGTGTCAACTCCTCCAGTGAGCATCATGTCAGCGCGATGCTCACTCAGCTCACTCATTGCCATTTTTAAAGCACCTAATGAGCTGGCACAGGCGGCATCAACTACACAGTTTGTTCCCCCCAAATCTAGACGGTTGGCAATGCGTCCAGCAATAACATTAGCTAGCATCCCGGGAAAGGCATTTTCGTTCCACTGCACATAGGCTAGCTTGATTTTTTCTACAATTTTTTTAGTATCCTGATCGGATAACCCACTACTTTTTAGGACTTTCTCCCAAATCGGATACTGCAATCTCACTGAAAGTGGTGTACCTAGTTGTTTTCCCAGTGCCGACCCTAGGATCACCCCAGTACGCTCTCGATTAAACTCCCGGGATTTGCCATAGCCCGCATCTTCCATCGCCTCCTTTGCCACTACTAGACTTAACAACTGGGAAACATCTGTTACTTCGAGGATATTCGGAGGGAGCCCAAACTCCATGGGGTTAAAATCGATATGTGGGATAAATCCGCCTCTTTTGCAGTAGGTTTTGTCCGGTGCCCTGGGGTCTGGATCGTAGTAGTCGTCTACATTCCAGTGGGAGGCAGGAACATCACTAATGCAGTCGATTTTTTCAAGAATATTCGTCCAGTATTCCTGCAAATTTCTGGCTTTCGGTAAAAGCGATGCCATGCCAACAATGGCGATAGGAGTTTGTGGCAGTTTTTGGTTAATATTGCTTGATTCTGTTAATTTATCCGACATCGTGTCTTTCCCTTGGATACGTTGGATCAGATTCTTTTCAAGGCTATCCAAGTCGTCTTGGAGCTGGGCAAATGCCATGTCAAGTTTAGAATTAGACATAGACTGATTCTTAACCACGGTAAACTAGTTAACTTAATTTAGATAACTTTTAATTTTATTAGTATAAAACTATTTTTATAAACTGATTATGTAAGTTTTTGAATTTATTTTTACGAATTTATTTTTTTCAGCAAGTTTTGCAAATACTCAAATCGTAAATTATTTTAGATAATTTATTTTTTTCGCTGAATGACATAATTACAAATTACTTTTATCAGATAAAAACAACTATTATTTTCAAGCATTACTGCTATTTCAGCTATTGTAAATAGTATCGATTTGCCTAGGGGATGAGTTGGATAATCTTTTCACAAATTTCATGTGCTGAATGTTTATTGTTGACTGTTTGTAAAGAGACATAAAAAACTCCCAAGAGAGGGACGTGGGGGCAGAGAGGGAAGTAGGGGAGGAGCAGGCTTGATTGTGTTTTAACCCTCACCACTATTGGCGCTTATTCATAGGTTTATTTCGCATAAATTAGCCCCTGAATTTTCAGCAAACTACTCTATCTGCTTCAGTTATGATTAACAGGTTTTAATTACGGCTTAATTTCACCCTATATCCCACAACCGGTCACCCCACAACCAGTCCAGCTTTCAAGCTGCTTGTCATCCCCTGAGGTATTCAGCCATCAGCTAACGCCCTACGTGCTTACTGTACTTGCCAGCTATCAGCTATTGATGATTCCTGCAACAGAACCGAGTAAGGAGCAACCCATCACGAAGCGCGTCGCTCACGAAAACAAGCTTATGGGGGAACTCTCTTTATTGATCAGACGTTGGATTAGATTAGCTGTTTGTACAGCATGCCCGTAGCGGGTTAGCTCAGGAGTTGATAGGTGAATGCTTACCCTAAAATAGCAAACTTTTTTCTCCAGACCAAGTCTATCTATCTAGACCGATAGCAGCAATATAGTTGGTGTAAATGACAACATTGACCACATTGATGGTATAAAAATTATCTGAATTTAACCTAGCCAATCTCTAGGGCTTGACACCTTGAACCAGATAAAAATTAAATAAATAAAATAAGTTTTATTAAACGAGTAGCACAGGACTCTCGCCTGTCACCGTTTTGTTCTGTTGAGCTATAGCGTTTCTAGGACTCATGAGGTACACATTATTTTTTCCCTCTTCCCTCTTCCCTTCCCCTCCTGGGAGGGGTTAGGGGTGGGTTCCTCTTCCCTGCTCCCTGCTCCCTGCTCCCTGCTCCCGTCTTGATGCAGTCGCTCATGGGGGAAACCACGCCAGTTGCTCATGGGGGGAACCCCCAAGACCGCACTGGCTCCCCAAGACCGCGCTGCATCGCTGCTCCCTAAAAAACAGAAATTTGTACCTCACAAGTCGTAGAATTGCTATAAACTATGGTTAGCATCATCAAATTAGTTTGAATGAGCCATGTAGTTTTACAAATAAATCTAGAGTTACAGGTTGAATGATAACTTAAATACAATAATCATACCATTTTACAAATATCAGATATCTATTTGATGAATTTTGTATAAATTCTTGATTAAGATAATGGCGATAGCGTTAGGTAGAGCTTTGAATCGTCAACCACTAGGACTCTGTAAATTTGGTTTTGAGGGTTATGGCAAGGTGTTTGTTGTTTGTTGTTTGGTTAATGCTTATGGTAGTTAATGTAAGCGTTTAAGCGTGCCTAATACTATCATGCATAATGCACCAAATGATGCACCTTTGAGTTTCGTTATCACTTATCTTCCTGATTGATTATGCAAATCTTACTTTGTAATAAAATCAAGGAGTTTAGGAGTTTTGTAACTCAATCAGCTTATCTTCTGAGTTCCCTTAGAGCTATTAACCTGCATCACTTTTTAACCTACTGTATAACCGATTGGTGAGCCAGTTCAATAAACCAGGGAAATACCGTTTGAGAATATGCATTATTTTGGCGATCGGATCCGGAAATACGTGCAGTTTATTGTGAACAATCCCTTGAATTATTTCGCGCACTACATTGCTCGGATCGGTTGCCATGTCTTCTGGAAAGCGCTGGAAATTTTCAGCTAGGGTTCCGTACCCTTCCGATTGAAGAATTGGGGTACGACTGAAATAGGGATAAACAGCGGTAACTTGGAGGTTGTGAGCTTTTATTTCATTGAAAAGCCCCTCGCTGAACCCGCGTAAAGCGAATTTACTGGCTGCATAATGAGCTGACCCAGCCCATGCCACCCAGCCCGCCACGGACGAAATATTGACAATGTGCCCTTTTTGACGGGTAATCATGTCGGCGACAACTAAACTGCTTAACCACATTGGTGCCAGTAAGTTCACCTGCATGAGCCGCTCCCATTTCTCGACTGGAACTTCGTCCATGCGGCCAAAAAGCCCGATGCCAGCATTGTTGATCAAAATATCGACCGGGACATTGAGCGCTTTCACCTGACGGTAAAGGCTTTCACATCCCTCACGGGAAGAAAGATCAGCTCCTAGGCATGCGATCACATCCCCTGTACCCACTTCACGCCAAATCACCTCAGCCCGTTTACGGACAATGACTTCTTCGAGATCAGATAGAATTAATCGGCTGCCAGCCTTTAATAACTGTCGGGTTAACTCCTGTCCAAAACCACCCGCTGCACCGGTAATGAGTACAACTGCCTCTCGTAGATGAGTCATATTCCTGATTCGTAATTGATTTATACAGAACTTCTATTAAATCATTCAAAAACTGTGAATGAAATTCCGAAAAATCAAGATCAAGTAATGGTAAAAAATTGGTAAAGACCTAAAATTTACCCGCACAGGCCGATATCGTGCCTATAACGTTAAAAAGTACCTAAAAATAAAAAAGTCTCTTTTACTCAAGCTTATTAATAAATTTACTCCGTATTTGAATAGACGAAAAATATATATTTTATACAGAGTGATTTTCTCCAAATACAATTTTTTATTTTAATTTATCTAGAGTTAATCCCAGAGCCAATTCATTGACAGTTTCAGGTAATAATTAGTATGATTTATCATTCACTATGTTGTTTCAATAAAGATCTCCAAAATCTGTGGTTGGATAGGCTCGGGGTATGCAACAATTAGTTTAGAAGCTAGCGGCTGCTTAGGTAACTTGAGTTAATTATCTCAGGATAAATATTTGTCTTGGTTGTAACTAATGCCTTGACCACTACCTTACCGTTACCTCTAATAGGGATGACAGACTGTAGCCTCAATCACCCTATATGACTTCAGAAACGGTCATGGTTTTGACCAAAGCCGCCTGGGAGCATAATTTTTCTACCAAGTACAAGGAAGAATAGGGAGTTTTAATTTTGGTGAAAGCCTCCATTTTTGCTACCGCTAATATTTTATTAGCTACTTTGGGAATTTTGGGAGTTGAGGTCAAACCTGCTACATCTCAGTCCTTAAATTTGGCTGATCAGGAACAATCTGATATCAGGAATTTTTTGAGCAGCCTATCGTCAAATAATCCAACTATTTCCAATAATAATTCATTCTTGAACAGACTATTGCCTTTGCCCATAGTCAACAGCAGAACATCAGGTAGTAGTCAAAGCTCAGATAATATACTAGCGGAATTTATTACTGTCCTGAAAGTAGGCACCCCAGGTCCCGATCCTTTTGTAGGGGATTCAGGGACTAATATCATTTTCACTCGTACTGGCAATGATATTTTACTGGGTGTCGATCCTGGTGCTCCTATACCTGGTCAAGGAGAAATTGATATCTTAATTGGTGGTCCTGATACTACTAGTGACGGATCGAGCGCCAATGCCCCTACCAGAGACCGATTTTTGTTGGGGGATGAAAATAATCCCTACTACGCTGGCGGTACCGGATTCCGAGGGAAGAAGGACTATGCTTTAATTGGAGACTTCGATCCCAACCAAGATACTATTCGGCTTCACGGCGACTCAAGTAATTATACTCTGAAACCGATCGGACCGAAAAAAAATGGCACAGCCATATATCTGAATAATCCTAGACCTGATCTGATCGCCGTTTTGCCAGGAGCTTCTGGTCTGAGTGTAGATGGTGACTACTTTGAATACGATAATACTCCCCCATCCCAACAACCAGCTTTCGATAATGCTCAGCAGTTGGGAAGTGCCAGTGTTGATATCGCGTTTAACGTTGGTACTGATAGCGTTGGTAATGTATACGTTACAGGATGGACTCAAGGGGACTTGGGCCAATCCAATGCTGGATCTCAAGATGCCTACGTAGCTAAATACAATAGCCAGGGTCAACAACAGTGGGTTAAACAGTTGGGGACTTCTGGTGAGGACCGCTCTTTTGATATTAGCTTTGACAGCGCTGACAATGTTTACATTGCAGGCACCACCACGGGTAACTTAGGAGGGTCGGTCGTTGGAGGAGATGATGCCTATTTTATTAAGTTAGACAGTAATGGCAACACGCTGTTGAGTCAACAGTATGGAACTTCCCAATTCGACACTGCCTTTGCCATTGACGTTGATAATGACGGTAATATCTACACTGGGGGATATACTACAGGTGACTTAGGGGGAGTAAATGCTGGATCAGATCAGCCCATTCCCCTGTTTGATGATCCCTATGTGGCCAAGTTTGATAGCAATGGTAACCAGTTGTGGGCTAAACAGTTTGGTACTGTTGAGTTTGACGAACTTTACGGTGTCGCCGCCGACAACAATGGTAATGTCTTTGCTACAGGATTCACTACTGGTAAATTAGGCGAAGAGCATGCTGGCTTGTATGATGGCTGGTTGACGAAGTTTGATAGTAACGGTGAGCAGTTGTGGATTGAGCAGTTTGGTACTTCTAATTATGATTTTGCCTGGGATCTTGCTCTTGATAGCTCTGGTAATGTCTACAGCACAGGATTTACCTTGGGCTCTTTAGGGGGACCGAATGCTGGGTATTATGATGCCTTTTTGGTTAAATATGACACCGATGGCAACCAGCTATGGACTCAACAGATTGGGACTTCTGGTTCTGATAGCGCCTTTGCTATTGACATCGACAGTGACGGCTTTATTTATATTTCAGGAATCACTGATGGTGATTTAGGAGGAACCAATGCCGGACTCAATGATGTCTTTATTGCCAAGTTCGACAGTGACGGTAACCTGTTGATGACTGAGCAGTTTGGAACCCCCGAAGATGACTTTGCCTTATTTGGTATTGATGCCCAGCAGGCTGCTCAGGTTTACTTAGCCGGATTTACTGATGGGTCTTTGGGAGGAGCTAATGCCGGATCCTTTGATGCCTGGGTAGCTAGTTCCAGCCTTTCTGCTGGATCTGTGCCTTCAGCTCCTGAACCCACCACCATTTTGGGTTCCTTAGCCACACTGATTTTTGGTGCTGGGTTCAAGAAAAGACTTGGTAAGAAGTTCCACACCACTGTCTCCAAAAAAAGTACTTAACACGTTTAATCTAAAACCATTAAGCTAACACCAGCAAAACCTTATCATGTAAGTATTCAGCGTGTCGCGTATCAGCGTGTCGCGTATCAGCGATTTTGGGCAAGCTACTTGGGGTGCCAAAGGCCAACAACTGAACACTGACCACGGGTGCATCTCAATGCATGCAAAAATACGACCATTGAAAGCTAAAAAACTTCTACAGTTCCCTGAGTGATAGATTTACAACTTTGAGATGCACCCCTGACCACTGACGGCTGACCGCTGACGCCTGAATGCTTACCTTATGATTTCCTAACTTAGTGATCTACTGAGAGTAGCTAAAACCCAATAGCTAAAACCTGAGCGGTCTTGCTTGAGGGTGTCTTCTACCACTTGATCAGACTTAGTACTTAGGCTCGAAGCTTATTGATTTAGACTGGTAGTGGGCTATAGGATGTGGAGTGTAGTGAGCAAAATTGGAACATTGATTGTTGGGTTTACTGCTTAACTGCTAAGACTTTTCTTAAAGCGATGGAGCAAGGGAACAGGGGAGCCAGTGCGTTCAAAGGAGGCCACCCCACTCGCTATTGCATCAAGACAGTTACAAATTTTTTATATAAAAGTTTTAACTATTACGTTGAACAAAAATTATTCAAAAAAATAATTATCAACTTATCATTCACTTCAATTAATAGTCCTGGATATGCTGTTTTTTTAAAAATTAAAAAATATTCCCAAAATTCCCTTGCCATAACTTGGAGATCATGACAGAATATTTCAAGGTATAGAAATAGGTTACTTTTCAAATCAATCAAGTTTAATTTAGGGTAATCAGCGTTTTTTTTTAAATAGGTTCAGTGGTGTACGGGCAACATTCATAAATAATTTTATTTTTACCAACTTGCCAAACTTTGTAAACACTAGTGCCATCTAGTGATGGTCAAGATCCTATAGGGTTTATCGTACTTATGAGGTAAAGTCAATTTTATTCTCGCTACTCCCTACTCCCTTCCTCCCTTACTCAGGGTGGTTAGGGGGGATTCCTGCTCCTATTAACCCAGGACGAAAGTACCTCACA
>NZ_JAAHIG010000540.1:0-4747 GCF_010692305.1 Moorena sp. SIO4G3
AGATTGAGCGATGCTGGTCTTGGCTCAAAAGTCGTATTCGTAAACAACTTAAGCAGTTTGATTGTCTACGGGATGCGATGGAGTATGTCTTGGGTATAGCGTCCTAACCGCTGTGGCGGTTGCTATAGATGCGATCTTCCTAAGTCCACTTGGAGACCTTTAACAGACAATGCCTATTTACAGACTTGGAAAGGGGTACTTCTGGAAAAAGATCCCATGCAAATTGCAGCTTATCCGATGCTGCTGAGCGAGTTACAACCGAAGACAATTATTGAACTGGGTGCCCTCAAGGGAGGAAGTGCAATTTGGTTAGCAGATCACTTGGAACTATTGGGCATAAAAGGTAAAGTTTACAGTGTCGATAGCGATCTTTCTCAGCTTGATGAGAAAGCTAAAGCAGACTCTAGAGTTCATTTTTTAGAAGGTGATTGTCGAGAAATTAGTGATGTTTTAAACTCAGACTTGCTTGCTAATCTGCCTCATCCTTGGTTAGTGATAGAGGATGTTCATGACAATCTAGTAGGTATTCTTGAGCATTTTAATCATAATGGTTTGCAAACTGGAGATTACCTAATTATAGAAGACACTAACAAATTCATGTGGGAAGTGTGGGATGATTGGGAAGACCAGGAATTAATCCAGCGAGGATGTCGTAAAATGAATGACTTAAGAAACTGGTTAATGAAGCATCAAGATGAGTATTTAATCGATACTTACTACCAGGATATGTACGGTTATAATGCTTCAAAAAATTGGAATTCTATACTCAAAAGAGTTTGAACACATAAAACTATATTGCTGTAATGCTTTATGAGCAAATAGTTTGACAAATTTACTAACATAAAGTTATGTCTTACTCTAAGTCAAAAATGGATCTAGAACAACTAAAAAATAAGTGGAAAGAGCAAGGATTAATTTGTGAAGTATGGGAGTTATATCCAGGAGATTCTTGGTCAGATCCAGGTCATAAGACTGATGAATTTTTTGTTCTCTTAGAAGGACAAATGAAAGTTTCTTGCCAAGGTAAGGTTTCTAATCTTGAAATTGGTCAAGAAATTATGGTTCCGGCTAAAGAACCTCATACCGTAAGCAATCATGGCGAAACGGCGGGTCGTGTTTGCTGGATACATCACCCCGATTTTGCTTAAGTTGTTATCGGAAGTTTATTTACATATGCCCAAAAAGAAACATATTTCAATGTGGAGTTGCTCCAGAAGTCGTTCCACAGCCATCGCTCACGCATTCGAACAACTCGAAGAATGTTTACTGTTGGATTCACTTTTTACGCACCCTATGTTTTCCATCAAGGCATTAGCTTAGATAGCCCATACAGACAAAAAATAATAGATAATTTTGAAACAGACTATGAAAAAGTAATTGAGAATATGATCGGAAATCTGCCTGAAGAGTATGCCTTTTCATTCCAAAGACATATTGCTAGAACTGCATTGCCTCAATTTGGAATAAATTGGTTGCAATCTCTCAATAATTTTTTTTTAATAAGACACCCTAAAGAGATAATTTATTCTTGGCGGCAAGTTCAGAAAAGATTTGGTAAAGTAGAGGAAATTACCAGTCATGATATTGGGTTTGATTCACTTTATAGTATTTTTCAAGACGTTAAAAATTTGACGGGGAAGACTCCTTTGGTTATTGAATCCAGCGATGTAGTTAAGAATCCAAAAGCAGTTCTGGAGTTTTTGTGCAACTATTTTGAAATTGGTTATTCATAAAAAATGTTAACTTGGGAGCGAGGACTAAAAAATTCCAAATTTTTACCTGATACTTTGTCGTCAACAATATTCCAAGATTGGTCTAAAACTTGGTACTCATCTATTGCTAACTCCACAGGATTTACTCCCTACAAACAAAAAGAAATAGAATTAGCTGATGATTTAATTTATCTTCTAAAAGACTGTCTTCATTTTTATGAAAAACTACTTGAGGATCGCATTAACTTTGATTGATAATTTTACTTATGAAAGCGATATTTGTAGTTATAAAAATGGTAATCATTCAGCCGTCAGCCGTCAGCTAAGGGAACTCAGATTAAACCAATGCTTACCTGTTGTCTTGATGCAGTCGCTCATGGGGGAAACCACGGCAGTTGCTCATGGTTTGTTCGCGTTCGCCTTTGGCGTGGCCTACGGCCAAGCGTCGGCAGGCCTTGAAGTTACCGTAAGACAGGCTCGCCTTAATCAATAAGTTTTACCCCTTTTCTGCATAGCCTACCAACCATAAAGGCTCAACGTAATCAGGTTTCGTCTCCGGGGAGACCCCCAAGACCGCACTGCCTCCCCAAGACCGTAATGGTGCGTTTTCCGTAAGCGGGCGTTGCATTGTTGCGGGATGATCGTCCAATTTGCAGAAGCTGAAACTCTTGATAAATCAGGAAAAAGGAGAATTAGAAGTATCGTTTCAAGGAAAAACTTACTACCCTACTATTGGTCAAGAATTTCGAGTTCCTGCAAATGTTCCTCATACGTTTAAAAATCCTGGTAAAACAGCTAATCACTTGATTTGGCTTTATGCTTACCAATGGAAAGATAATGTTAGCGGTACTAAAATCTAGGCGAATTAGTTGGCGTTGCTTAATAATGGAATGATTTTAAGCGTAGGTGCGCGCCTCCAAGGCCGCGAGCAATCCCTCGCGGCCTTGGGTCGCACCTGTGGAATGGGCATCAGGCGTGGAAGCGATGCAGCGCGGTCTTGGGGAGGCAGCGCGGTCTTGGGGGTTCCCCCCATGAGCGACTGCCGTGGTTTCCCCCATGAGCGACTGCATCAAGACACAGGCATCTTGCCTGTTACAATTTTCGGGCGGGCAGGATGCCCACTCTACTCTCCGCCTGGAGAGTCTTGGTCAAGTGATGGTCATGAAACAGACGAGGTAATTATACCCTTGGAAGGGGAATTAGAATTGTATTTACAAGGTAAAACGTTTCGCTCTACCATTGGGGAAGAAATAATTATTCCTGCTGGTGAACCTCACACATTTAAGAGTGTTGGCAACGTAGCTAGTCGTGTGTATTGGATATACGGCTACGAACATGAAGAAGGTGTAACTGGGACTCGTGTGAGTAATTAAAGAGTTTAAACAAATAAACTGGATTAGTGCGATGGATGACCAATTTCGATACTCAGCCAGAAGATATTGATCTATTTATCGACAAGCTTTCTTCTCTTTCTATGACTTCGGTGAGCCCTGAAAATGCCATTACCTTAGAACAGAGTATGTCCAGAGAACAAGCTAAAGATATTTCAGAAACAAGACCTTGGTTATCTAGGATTTGTGATAGCCAAAGCACTGAGGAATTAAAAACTAATTACGATAGTTGGGCAAATACCTATGATGCAGATGTAAGAGAAGATTGGTCTTTTATGCCTGCTAACATAGCACGGACATTAAGCAAGCTACTTCCTAAGAAAGATGCCACAATTCTAGATGCTGGTGCTGGGACAGGGTTAGTGGGTGAAGCCTTAGCCCAACAGGGATATACTAATCTGACTGCTGCGGATTTGTCAGAAAAAATGCTAGCGATCGCTAAAGAGAGACAAGTCTACAAGGCTCTCCATCAGTGTAATTTAGAAGATTCCCAAATTTTTAGCAATTCAGTAACTTTTGATGGTATTATAGCAATTATACGACTGGTGAGGTACAAATTTATGGGTTTTAGGGAGCAGGGAGCAGGGAGCAGGGAGCAGGGAAGAGGGAAGAGGGAAGAGGGAAGAGGGAAGAGGGAAAAACTAATGTGTACCTCATGAGTCCTAGAAACGCTATATTGCAGCAGGAGTTTTTGCTTATGCCCATGCTGGGGTTAAGGTATTAAACAATCTATTCGGTCTTTTAAAAGAGGAGGGAATTTTCTTGTTAACCATACGAGAAGACTATCGCCGTGAAATGCAGACAGCCTTAGATAAATTATCCTGGACATTAGTTAGTGAAGAGGATTTTCCGATATATGAAGAAGCAAAGTTGATGTATCTTCTGGCTTTTAAAAAGGAGTGATCGCTAAGTTATTTGAAGTTAATTTACTTATTTCACACTTTCCTTATACACACTCCTACCTACAGGCTCCATCTATCAAGTACAATTTATACAAATTTAGATGAGCTTAACCTGTAACTTATAGTTGTTGATTTCAATTAAAATACCATGAATAATATGAATCAATCAGAATTAAAACTTGGCTTAGAAAAACTAAAGCAAGATTGGGAACCAAAAGGTTTTAAATGCGAGTTATATAGAACAAATTCTGTAGAGTTTTGGTCAAATCCAGGTCATAAAGCTGATGAATTTATTATCATGATAGAAGGGGAATTAGAAGTTTATTTTCAAGGGAAAACTCACCATCCTTCCATTGGTGAATTCTTCAAAGTACCTGCTAACACGCCTCACAATACTAGGATGTCTGGGATTATGTATTGGATCTATGCTTTTGATTGGCAGTGGAATGAAGATAAGGTTGGTATTGAAGAGGGGAAAATACGATCACCAAAAGTTAAATCTGTTTGAGGAGTGATCGCAATGAAGAATCAAAGTGCTGATCAATCCATTAGATCTGATCAAGACATCTCACAGAATAAAAGACTTGTCAAAATTTCTGATCGAGAAGATATCTCCTCCCTTCCCAAGGGGATTTGGAGACCTCTGACTGAAAACTATCATTTACAAACCTGGAAAGGGATACCAATGGACAAAAGTCCTATAGAAATTGCCCTTTATCCAATGCTGATTTACGAACTCCAA
>NZ_JAAHIG010000541.1:0-4722 GCF_010692305.1 Moorena sp. SIO4G3
TGTGTGGGGTGTGGGGTGTGGGGTGTGGGGTGTGGGGTGTGGGGTGTGGAGGGAGTGGGGGAAGTGTGACCTCAACTAGGGTGGCACAGGCTTCTAGCCTTTGACCCATAAGCACCTCAAGTAGCGTGGGCGTAGCCCAAAATCGCTGATATAGCAATCCGTCTAGGAATTCAGAGAATTTTGTTCCCTACTCCCTACTCCCTACTCCCTACTCCCTACTCCCAGATCCGCTGTTCCCTTTGCTTAAGCTGATAGACGAACTTTTCTAGTATGCTGAAGATATGATCCCATAAGGGTTACGAGACGTGGCAAATGCCCGATCTGGTAACATCAGGGCTTAATTCCCCTGTGATTCATCCGGGGGATAATTTAAAAGGAGATTAAAACTTGAGGAACCAAAATCCACAAAATTGGCAATCTTTAGTGGGGGGGATTATCGCAGCATTAGTTATTCTCCTCACCTTTAATTGTTTTGTAATTATCAATCCCGGTCAGGCTGGAGTCCTTAGTATTTTGGGTAAAGCTAGAGATGGCGCTCTGCTTGAAGGTATCCACTTCAAACTGCCCTTCGTCTCTATAGTCGATGTGTATGATGTCACCGTACAGAAGTTTGAAGTCCCAGCCCAGAGTTCCACAAAGGATCTTCAGGATTTGACCGCTCGATTTGCCATCAACTTCCGCCTCGATCCCACTAAGGTGGTTAGCATCAGGCGAAAACAAGGAACTCTACAGAATCTAGTGACCACAATTATTGCCCCTCAGACTCAAGAGTCATTTAAAATTGCTGCCGCCCTTCGCACTGCTGAAGAATCGATTACCCAACGGAGTCAGTTAAAGGAAGATTTTGATAAGGCTTTGGGCGAAAGGTTAGCCAAGTATGATGTCCAAGTATTGGATACTAGCGTCATTGACCTGAATTTTTCTAGGGAATTTGCCAAGGCAGTTGAAGAAAAACAGGTAGCTGAACAACAGGCCCAACGAGCTGTCTATATAGCACAAGAAGCTGAGCAAGAAGCTCAAGCAGAAATTAATCGCGCTCAGGGTAAGGCCGAAGCCCAACGACTTTTGGCCGAAACCCTCAAAGCTCAAGGGGGTGAACTGGTGCTCCAGAAAGAAGCGATCGCAGCTTGGCGAGATGGTGGGGCTCAGATGCCTAAAGTTCTCGTTATTGGTGGTGATAGGAATAGCAGTGTTCCCTTTATCTTTGACCTAAACAACATACCTCAATAGCATCAAAATGTCAATAAAATTATCAAAAACTGTTTAATTTAATGCTAGTTACTAGTGAGACGTTTGATAGTTTGCAGTTGAGTATTAGTAGTTAAATTACAACTACCAGAACCCGTTTTCTAGATAGAAAACGGGTTTTTTAAAAATAAATTTATAGCAGTCGAAGTAAAGCTTAATATCATGTCAGAATAATTACCCTGTCTTGATGCAATAGCGAGTGGGGGAAACCACGCCAGTTGCTCATGGGGGAAACCACGGCAGTCGCTCATGGGGGGAACCCCCAAGACCGCGCTGCCTCCCCAAGACCGCGCTGCATCGCTTAATAAAAACATCCCCCATCTCCCCATCTCCCCATCTCCCCGCGCCCCCGCCCCTTATTATGGTATTCAACCAGACTTGATATAAGAAATATTTCTGTTCCCTACTCCCTACTCCCTACTCCCTACTCCCTACTCCCTACTCCCTACTCCCTACTCCCTACTCCCTACTCCCTACTCCCTTTCCTATAAATTTTTCATGAGTATTTTTACCCTACAATCCGTTCGCAAAGACTTTGGGATTAAAGAAATCCTCAAAGAAGCTACCTTTAGTCTAGATCCTATGGATAAAGTTGGTCTAATTGGCACTAATGGTTCAGGCAAATCGACCCTATTAAAAATAATTGCTGGTCTTGAGCCCATTGATGCTGGTCAACTCTCCATTAATCCCAAAACTAAAATTGTTTACTTACCCCAACAACCAGACTTAGATGACAATCATACCGTTTTGGAGCAAGTGTTTGCTGATAGTGGTCAGCAGATGACTCTGATTCGTGAGTATGAAGAACTTTCCCAGAAATTAGCTCACAATCCCGAGGATAACCAACTGCTAGCACAGCTTTCAAGTGTAACCCAGCAGATGGATGCCACAGGAGCTTGGGAACTGGAAACAAAAGCAAAAATTATTCTAAGTAAATTAGGAATAGTTGATTTTGATGCTCCCATTGGTCAGTTGTCTGGTGGCTATCGTAAACGGATTGCATTAGCAGCCGCCTTGCTAGCGGAACCAGAGGTATTGTTAATGGATGAGCCCACAAACCATCTCGATGCCATGTCGGTAGAGTGGTTACAGAGTTACCTAAATAGTTATCGTGGAGCAATCTTACTGATTACTCACGACCGCTATTTTCTAGACCAGGTCACCAACCGCATTATCGAAATTGACCGGGGAGACCTGTATACTTACTCTGGCAACTATTCCTACTATTTAGAGAAAAAAGCCTTAGCTGAAGAATCAGCCATCAGTACTCAACGGAAACATCAAGGGGTATTGCGCCGAGAATTAGAATGGCTCAAACGGGGTCCAAAGGCTCGCAGTACCAAGCAAAAAGCTCGAATTGACCGTATTCACGACATGCAAGCCAAAGAGTTTAAACAAGCTCACGGTAAAGTAGAAATTTCTACCCCTGGTCGTCGAATTGGCAAGAAAGTAATTGAGTTAGACAATGTTTCTAAAGGCTATGACGGTAGAATTCTGGTCAAAGATTTTACCTACGAATTTAGTCCCGATGACCGAGTTGGCATCATAGGTGGGAATGGGGTAGGGAAATCTACCCTAATGGATATTATTACTGCACGCATTCAGCCCGATTCTGGTAACGTTGAAATTGGGTCTACCATTTATATCGGTTACTTTGACCAGCATTCAGAAGATTTGCTCGAAGCTCTTAATCAAAATCAGCGGGTAATTGATTACCTAAAAGACGTAGCAGAGTATGTCACAACCGCTGATGGTACATTGATTACTGCATCACAGATGCTGGAGCGTTTCTTATTTCCTCCCAACCAACAGTATGCACCAATTCATAAGCTTTCCGGGGGAGAGAAACGTCGCTTGTTTCTGTTACAAGTACTGATGAGTTCTCCCAATGTACTTATTCTAGACGAGCCCACCAATGATTTAGATGTACAAACTCTAGCTGTACTGGAGGAGTATCTAGAAGGGTTTAATGGTTGTGTGATTATTGTCTCCCACGACCGCTATTTCCTAGACCGCACCGTAGATAAAATCTTTGCCTTTGAATCTGAGGGTAACATACGTCAGTATCCTGGTAATTATTCCCTTTATATCGATAAAAAGCGAGAAGAAGAGGCAAAACTAGCCCAACAGATGGCTCAGACTCAAAGTAAAAAGCCTGAATCCTCTAAGGTCGAGGCCTCCACAAAAAAATCATCCAGTAATAACAAACGCCGTCGGCTGTCTAATTGGGAAAGGCGGGAATTCGAGAAACTCGAAAGTCAGATTCCCCAACTGGAAGCTCAGAAAGCTGAGTTGGAGAAAACCCTATATCAATCCCCTCCCAAAAATACCAGTGAAGTCCAGAAACTTTATCAGACCTTAGAGGCGTTGACTCAAGAAATTGATACAGCAACTGAGCGTTGGATGGAGTTGGCCGAACGGGAATATTAGATGATAAGCGTTGTGATTGGCCTATGGCCACGCTACCCTTTACCGTAGGTCACCCGGGGCGCGTTCCCATAACTTAGATCACCATCGCTGTAATTCTACCGTTGCGCTCCTACCGTTCCATACGCATAATTAAGCTAACAACCCTTGTGATTGGCCGTTCGGGCAGCGTCGGGCTTTGGCCGAAAGGCGATGCTACCCGACCCATAATTGAGCTAAATACTGTTGCGCAACCATAATCGATAAGGATCATAAATCAATAGTGATCATTTTTGATGCCATATTCCCAGGGCTTGCGCGTTCACGCTTAGCTTTGAAAAAGCGCGGGGTCGCACCGCTCCCTACTCCCTACTCCCTACTCCCTACTCCCTGTTCCCTTAGCTATACCTGACAACCATTGGGTACGCATAATTTTTCCAAAAACTTATACATTATCGAAACGCCAATATATACATATACCTGAAATACTAAATATAGCAGTTGAGTGGTAAAACCCTTAATGTTACCCCTTACTCAATCCCTATTTCCGTGTTTCCACAGTTACTTTAATGTGATGGGTGCATCTCAATGCATGCATTGAGATGCACCCTAGATACCCTAAGCCAATTGTTAAAATTTTTATTCCCTGCTCCTTGCTGGGTGTATCTCACTTTTGTAAATGTTGCGTAGGGTGCGTTAGGGGTGGGCGAGCCCTGATTTTCTGCCTCTTCGCCACCATTGAAATAGCCCAACCCGTAACGCACCACCGAGTCAAACAGCAAAAATGAGATGCACCCTCCTTGCTCCCTGTTCCCTGTTCCCTTTGGTATAGACATAATTGAAAATTAAACAAATTAATAAATAAGGCACTAAGCAGGCGCACAAAATTAATTACACATTTTTAACAACTCAAAGCCTTACAATGTAAGGTTTATAGAGATTGCGAGTAGGTAATTAATTCTGTGTAGGTGCTTATAAGTAGAGGCGTTCCATGGAACGCCTTTCTTTATGTTTTTTTTTATTATGAATAATTAGTTATGCTCCTATGGTGGGATTCATGTGTCGTAT
>NZ_JAAHIG010000542.1:0-4716 GCF_010692305.1 Moorena sp. SIO4G3
GCCGTCCCCCAAACGGGCAACCGCCCAGTCGCCGCCGAAACGGCCGACGGTCATGCCGGCGGTGAAGGCCACGAAACCGAGGATCGCGACTTCCGGCGGTGAGCCGAGATCCTCGGTCAGCCGAAACGCCGCCCAGTCGCTGGAGACGAGTTCGACCGTGATGGCACCCTCGTTTCCAATGGGGATCTACCTGTCGCCGTAAGCCTTCAAGTTGAACAGCCATGCCTTGGGTTGTGGCGTAAAGCAGGGCCACAGCAGCCACGGGCATAAGCCGCTAAGCGTGCAACAGCTGAGCGAATGCGAGAGTCTTCGAGCTTCTTTGGCTCCTGATTTGCTATCTAAAAATAGTTCCTCTACCCTAAACCGCAAACCGTATTGCCACAAAGAAAGTAAGGTGGGAGGCTCATCGGTAATAACGGCCCAGGGCTCCTTGACCCCTTTGACGTTGGCTAATACAAGATTACAACGATGTACCCCATCTTGCCATAGACCAACATTACGATAAAAGACAGCTTCTCCTAATGGTGGCCACAGATAGCTGACTTCAACGGGATAGCGATGGGGGCCATGAAGCAGTACATCACAGGGCAATCGTAGGCAGTAGTGCCAATTGCTAGCTTGTAACCAACTGATCAGATCGTGGTTTGCTTTGCCCCGATGGGCTTTCAACATCACATCAGGATGTTGACTTCATAGCCACTGGCTTCGACGTAACAAGGGTCGATATGTATCGAAGGCTACGGCCGCGCTGTTGTGTTCCAGTACCCGCCATAGAAATGGTACGGCGCGACCACAACAGACCACCGATAGATGAATCATACAGAGCGCGATTCCATAAGACTGTGGTATCGAGGGCAAGACACACGACGGTGGGACTGCCAATCTTTTAAGGCGAGTAATACTAGGGGAATATACAGCGAGTTCACACAAATGGCGAGTATTGCTCAAAAAGCGCTGCCACCGGCGTTCAAAACTTTGGGCAAGTTTGGCACGACTCGGCACATAAGGCTCCCAGGCCGGTTGGCTTAACTTGCCACTACAGATTAAGGCACTCACCATCCAAGCTAGAGCTTTGATATGACGCAGATCGCGGTAGCGGCTGTATTGACGCAAAAAGCTCATTAGTTGATCATGAAATTGGGTAGAGTAAGACATGCTCAAATTGCTAGTTGTGTAATGGCTCTAGCGTCAGCATAACACTCTGCCCTTTTTCTCATAAACCATGTAATTGCGTGCTTTGAGCCACTTGTGTCAGGCAGCCAGCCTAAGCCCACACTGCTAGCAGTCACTAACCAAAAACCACTGCTAAATTCTGGAGATTGGTCCAATGCCCAACCTCCTAAAGACGGTCCAATAAAGTAACCTACTGCCCAACACTGAGATTCAAGGGAAAAGTAAACTCCTCGCAAAGATTGTGGAGCTAAATCCCCCACCAAAGAAGAGGCAGAAGGGATATAAATCACCTTAGCCAAGGCTAAGACTAACAAAGCACAAAGTGCTGGAATAACTGCCAGATTAGAAACAACTCCTGTGAGCCACACTAACACAAATCCTCCAGACCACAGCAGTAAAGAAACCATCAAGATATTGGTGCGTTGAAAATGGTTGAGCAAGCGGGCAACAGGTAGTTGAAAAATGGCACTAAAGGCGACATGCCAAAAGAAAATAAGACTAATCGTTTCTGGAGCTAATCCGGTTTCTGTTCCTCCTCCTGGCACAAAATTGGCAAAATATAGGGGCATAATGCTATTGAGTTCAGCATCATAGGTAGTGAAGAGAGTATTCCCTAGTAACCAAATCATCAAAAAGCGATCGCTTAGTGCTTGTTTCCAGGATTGGGTAGGGGATTGAGGCACCTCTTGAACGTTATTTGTTTCTGCGATCGCTAAATAAATGACAACGAAGAAAATCACATAAAAAATACTTTTTAGCACAAATAAAGTACGGTAACTCCCAGAAGCAGCAATTAACTGCCCTGCCCCAATAACTCCCAATCCTAGTCCTAAGCTATCAGCTAAACGAGTCACTGAAAAGGCTTCATTACGCTGAACAGGAGTGGTTAGATCGGTAACCACTGCCTCAGTAGGAGGCCAATATAGACCAGTCCCTAAACCCATCAGTAAGTTAGCAATAACCAGAGTTGGGAAATTATAGGTAAATGCTAAACAAAGGCTTGCTAGAGCAGAAACAGCTGCTGAGAGTAGCAAAGTTTTCTTGCGTCCCCAAAACTTGGAATCAGCCAAAGTCCCTGATATCAAGCGTCCTAATACTCCAGAAATTGAAGCACTTCCTAGAGCAATTCCAACTTGGGTGGCGGATAAACCAATCTGATTAACAAAAAAAATCGAGGCATAAACTAAAGTAAACCCTTGACCGATGTGCAATAACAATCGACCGGTTGCCAGAATCCAAATCTCCCGTCTTAATGCTGGGATAAAAGATAATAATTTATTGAGCAATTTCCGTAAGCTTAAAAGGTTGAGGGGTTGAGCCATTGAGCAGGATTTACAATTATTTACATCTAAGTAAATAGTATAGGGTAATCGCAATAATCAATGAGGAAGCATTATGCTAATGACTATTGATCAAGACGTGCAATAGTGCTGATCATCAAGGCTTAATAGGGTCATACCTGCCAACTTTAAGATTCTATTGTGACAGTTGACGGGGTGGAATGTGGTATCTAGCAAGGTTCCGGCTTTTTAGTGGACAATAGTAAGTATCTGTATCCTAAATCAGCCCCCCTTGCATTCCTAATTAACTAGGAATATTGCCTATGTCATCGCCACGGGAGGGTTCTATCACTATTGCCCTCAAAACCAATACTTCTCAGTCTAAACTGTTGGAAGCTTTAGCCCTATGGCAAGAGTTAGGTTTACTCTCTGAGACTAGCATCGATATCATATTTAAAACTAAAGCTTCCCATCCCGCCCTTTTAGAGGGATTAGATGCTTGGTTACGTTTGGGTTTGCTCCAGGAAACCTTTGTAAAACGGTTGTGTCGAGAACATCTCACCTGTGCTTTACCAGAACCTAGTGTAATTCCAAAGGTTTCTGCTCTACCAGTCTCGAAACCAGCGCGTCAACTAGTCTCACCCTTAGCTAGTAATGACTTTGCACCGGAGACACCCAAAGCGAAGAAACCCAACTCGATTGCTCAAATGTGGCAATCCCTTCAAGCAGAATTCAGTGTCCGCTGGTTGCTATTCCTGGGTATGTTTATGGTGGTGGTATCCTCTGGGGTACTGGCTGCTAGTCAATGGGACAATTTCCCAGCTGCTGGACAGTATGGAGTATTGCTGGCCTATACCTTGAGCTTTTGGGGGATTAGTGCTTGGACAACCAAACAAGGGAATTTACCGTTAACAGCCCAAACATTGCGAGTTGTCACTCTGTTGCTGATCCCAGTCAATTTTTGGGCAATGGATGGCTTTGGCTTGTGGCGTCATCCCTTAAATTGGCTAGTGGTAGCGGTGGCGACAGTAGCACTAAGTGCGATAGTACTAAGTTCGATACTCTTAGGTCGCCGCTACGGGAACGGATTTTTACGATTACGACAACAACAATCATTTCCCTTACCCATTATTAATTATTTAGGTCTGAGTTACCTAAATTGGGCTTGGGGTATCCCTGGATTTCCCATAGGAGCAGTTTATTTGGGTATCGGTAGCATCATCGCTACCTTATATATAGAATCCAGAAAGCAAAATTCAGCGTTTATTTTTGATGTTGCTGGCTTCCCCATCTTAGTTTATGGCATCGGCATCCTGCTATTTAGAGCAATTTTTGTCATAGGTGTCGATATTGAACAACTGGGGTTAGCTATCGGGATGTGTGGTTGGTTTCTCTACTGGCTATCCCAAAAGCCTCAGGCACCATCTCTCCCCGTCTCCCCGTCTCCCCGTCTCCCTATGATTTGGTTCGGGGGTAGCTTGCTGGTGCTGGGTTGGCTAGTTTGTGTAGCAGCTGAGATTCCTTGGCAAGCCATGATTGTCAGTGGGCTGGGGGTGTGGTTATTTGTCAATCGTTTACTAAAATTTTGGCGACGTTCCGATTTAGCCGCCATATTAGCCATTGGCTTACAGATGGTTTGGCTTGCATGGCGATTGATTCCGCCATCAATACAAACCTGGCTACTGGAAACAGCAACTACGTTAACCCATTCCCAAGAAACTCCCTATGTATTGTTGAGTTTAGTACTGTTTCCCTATCTGGTTTTAATTGTTGGGTTAGCAGATTGGTTATATCAGCGCAAAAAACATGATCTGGCAGAATTTGCAGAAGTCATTGCTCTAGGAATAGGAGTTAATCTGACTACTCTGTGTTTTTCCAATCCCCTGTTACTCACGATTAATGGTATTAATTCTGCTATCACTTTAGGGATTGTGACTCAGCGACGGAGTAGGTTAGGCATTAAGCATCATCTGCGCTTAAGGGTCTACCTAACCCACAGTAGTGCGATCGCAACCGTTATCAGTGCCATTAACTATCTCTTTCCCAACCTACATTTCGGCGGCTTTTCAGCAATTTTATTAGCCCTGATGGTAGCAGAATGGAGCTTGAGTTTAAAGATTCCCGCTACTTCTGACTATGTCAAGATCTGGCGAGAGAGTGCTTGGCACTTAGGTTTAACTTTAGCTGGTCTGAGTTATGTATTATTGTGTGTTAACTATAGTGCCTACGACGTTAACCCAGATAGTTACCTGAGAGCATGGGG
>NZ_JAAHIG010000543.1:0-4715 GCF_010692305.1 Moorena sp. SIO4G3
TAGTATTTGGACTGTTAGAAGGATGGTGGAAATTCAGGGATTATGAATTACGACCAGATTATCCTTTGTTGAGTAGAGACAAATGGCATCATGTTTTGAGAGAAACGGGTTTTACTGAAGTAGTTACTATGCCAGAAGTGGAGGGAATGGCAGAAACATTGTCAGAGCAAACGGTAATTGTAGCTCAAGGCTCTCAAAGGAAGTTAGAAAAAAGGAATGATGGTTCTAAGAGTTGGTTGATACTGGCAGACTCTCAGGGAGTAGGGCAACAGTTAGCTACTTTACTCCGCTCAGTAGGAGAGGTTTGTACTTTAGTATTTGCAGGAGAAAAGTATCAACAGATAGCTCCGGGAGAATTTAGTATTAATCCTAATCAAGCTAAAGATTTTGAGGAAGTAATAGAGATAGTGGCAGGGAAGTCACCATCATTGTATGGAGTGGTACAATGTTGGACGACTGAAGCCGGAGTGGGTCAAGGGATTAATTCTGAGGAGTTAGGAAGTTTATCGAAGTTAGGGTGTGGCACAACTCTATCTTTAGTACAAGCATTGGTGAAAGCAGGGTTATCAATGGTTCCTCGATTATGGTTAGTGACAAGTGGTGCTCAAGCTGTGCCGTCAAATCATCCGGTCATACCAGGAGTAGCTCAATCTTCGGTGTGGGGAATGGGGAAAGTAATCAGCTTAGAACACCCAGAATTAAACTGTACTCGTATAGATTTAGACCCAGAGGAGACTTTAGAGGGTCAGGCTGATGCGCTATTTAAAGAAATTTGGTCGGAGGATAGGGAAGACCAGGTAGCATGGCGTGGGGATGGTCGTTATGTGGCTCGCTTGGTGGGTAGTCATCATCGGCAACCAGTGGCACAACAGTTGGTGCCATCACAACCATTCAAACTAGGAAGTTCCCAGAGGGGTAGTTTGGATAACTTAATCCTAGAACCAGTTACTAGACGTTCGCCAGGAGCAGGGGAAGTAGAAATTAGAGTTAAGGCAACAGGATTGAATTTTCGTGACGTTCTCATAGCCTTGGATATTTATCCAGGAGAGCCTGTAATGGGGGGAGACTGTGCGGGTGAAGTAGTAGCTGTAGGACCGCAAGTCAAAGATTTTCAAGTAGGTGACTTAGTTATGGCTATGGCTCAAGGCAGCTTTAGTCAGTATGTAACTGTTGATGCTACCTATGTAGTTATTAAGCCCGAAAATTTGAGCTTTGAAGAAGCAGCATCTGTTCCAGCTAATTTTTTAACAGCTTATTATACTTTGCATCATCTGGCTAAGATTAAGGGTGGCGATCGCATTCTCATCCATGCTGGTGCCGGAGGTACGGGAATGGCAGCAGTTCAAATCGCACAGCAGGCAGGAGCTGAGGTTTTGGCTACAGCAAGTCCGCCCAAATGGGAAGCATTACGAAATATGGGTGTTAAACATATTATGAATTCCCGGACATTAGAATTTGCTGACCAGGTGATGGAAATAACTCAAGGTCAAGGAGTGGATATTGTACTTAACTCTCTGACTTCTGGGGAATTTATTAGTAAGAGTATGTCAGTGGTAACTCAGAGTGGTCGGTTTGTGGAAATCGCCAAGCGAGGAGTATGGGATTCAAGCAAAGTAGCAGCTCTCAGACCGGATGTATCTTATTTTGTGGTGGATTTAGTCAAAGAGTCAATAGAGCAACCGGGATTAATCAATTCTATGTTGCAAGGGTTGAAAGAGGAATTCGGAAATGGTTTACTACAACCACCACCAATAAAGGTATTTTCAATAGAGGAAGTCATTGATGCCTTCCGTTATATGCAGCAAGCCAAACATATAGGCAAGATTGTGGTGAGTCAAACACAACTTGCTGATGCTGGGACTCAAAAGCCTTTAAGTTTCCGTAATGATGCTAGCTACCTGATTACAGGAGGTATGGGAGGTTTGGGCTTACTGGTAGCTAATTGGATGGTGTCAAAGGGGGCTAAACATTTGATATTGTTAGGACGCCGTTCACCGGATGATGCTGCTATCGAAAAGATAACAGAGTTAGAAATGGCAGGAGCGTCCGTGGTAGTGGAAATAGCCGATGTATCTGATGGGGAATCGATCAGAGGTGTGTGGCAGAGAATTGAGGAGTCAAATAGACCCTTAGGAGGAGTGATTCATTCGGCGGGAATGTTATCTGATGGAGTGCTACAAAACCAGAGTTGGTCTAGTTTTGAGCGGGTGATGGCACCGAAAGTGCAGGGTGCTTGGCATTTGCATCAATTGAGTCTCAATCAATCATTGGACTTTTTTGTGCTGTTTTCTTCGGGAGCATCTCTGTTGGGTTCACCGGGTCAGGGAAATCATTCCTCTGCTAATGCTTTTCTTGATGGTTTGGCTCATTATCGTCGAACTATGGGGTTACCGGGATTGAGTATTCATTGGGGAGCAGTTTCTCAAGTGGGAGAGGCGGCTGAACGGGGTGCAGATGTGAGGGCAAATAAGCAGGGGATGGGTGTAATATCTCCGGCTCAGGTATTGGAGTCTTTAGAACTATTGATGAGTGGTTCGGATGTAGAAGTAGGGGTGATGCCTATTGATTGGTCTCTGTGGCAGGAGAGAGTGACGCAGTGGCGGTTTTTGGCGGATTGGCAGGAAACTATATTGGAGGTGGCAGAACCATCGAAGTCAGATTTTCTGTTAAAGTTAGAGGCTACACCACCTAGTGAGCGTCGTTTGTTGTTGGTGGCTCATGTGCGTCGTCAGGTGGCTCAAGTGTTGGGAATTAGTCATCCTGAATCAATTGCTTTGGAAACAGGGTTTTTTGATTTGGGTATGGACTCTTTGACTTCTGTGGAGTTGAGGAATAAGTTGCAAAGTAGTTTGAAGCGATCGGTACCTTCGACTCTGGCTTTTGATTATCCAAAGCTTAATAAGCTAGTAGATTACTTGGCTCAACAATTAAACTTAATAGATGTTCAACAAGAGGATACTGAGTTGCGATCGCCTAACTTACATGAAGAAAAATCATCCGAGTTATCAGACACTAGCCCACTGACAGAAGTTGAATTAGAAGAATCATTTCTTAGAGAAATTGAAGAATTAGAAAAATTAATTTAAATAACAATAGGTTTTGTGGGTCAACCTGGAAATTATATCAAACACCCACACAACTTACTAAAACTACTTGTAAACTTACTTTATTAAGACAACATGAATGAGAAACAAACACAAAAAAAAGAACGAAACTTACCTTTAGAAAGAGCGATTAAAGCCCTCAAAGATGCACGCTCAAAACTAGAAAGGTACGAAAATCAAAGGAAGGAACCAATCGCCATAATTGGAATGGGTTGCCGTGTTCCAGGAGGCCCATCTACCCCTGAAGCCTTCTGGGAACTTTTACAAAACGGAGTAGATGCGATTACGGAAGTGCCACCAGACCGATGGCCTATTAATAAATATTATGACTCTGACCCTACCGCTCCTGGTAAAATGTCTACTCGTTATGGAGGCTTCATGGAGCGAATACAAGAGTTTGATACTAATTTCTTTGGTATTTCTCCCAAAGAAACAATTCATCTAGACCCTCAACAGCGATTACTTCTAGAAGTGAGTTGGGAAGCCTTAGAGCGTTCAGGAATAAATCCTCAAAAACTTACAGGAAGCTCTACTGGTGTATTTATTGGTATTTCTAGTAATGACTACATTCACAGGATATCCGGCCAAGGCCTTGAAAACATTGACGCCTATATGGGTTCAGGAAATGCCCACAGTACAGCATCAGGAAGAATTTCTTACTTTTTCGGACTCAAAGGCCCTAGTTTAGCAGTAGACACAGCTTGTTCTTCTTCTCTAGTCAGTATCCATGTAGCCACCACCAGTTTAAGAAATAGAGAGTGTAATTTAGCTCTAGCGGGAGGAGTAAATGCATTAATATCTCCAGGGTCTAGCATCAATTTTTCTAAGGCAGGAATGTTATCTGCCGATGGTCGATGCAAGACTTTTGATGCTACCGCAGATGGATTTGTCCGTGGTGAAGGATGTGGTATGGTCATACTTAAGCGTTTTTCTGATGCTGTAGCCGATGGGGATAAGATTCTGGCAGTGATTCGGGGTTCTGCCATGAACCAAGATGGAGCGAGTGGGGGGTTGACGGTACCTAATGGGCCATCTCAGCAAGCAGTGATTGGTCAAGCCTTGGAAAATGGAGGAGTAGACCCAGCTAGTATCAGTTATATAGAGGCTCATGGCACAGGCACATCTTTGGGAGACCCTATTGAAGTGGGAGCAATAGGAACGGTATTTGGTAAAACTCACTCTCAGAAGCAACCTGTAATCATTGGTTCAGCCAAGACTAATATTGGTCATTTGGAGGGAGCAGCAGGAATTGTAGGTTTAATGAAGGTAGTTTTGCAACTGCAATATCGTAAAATAGCTCCATCACTGCATTTCAAGCAGCCAAATCCTTATATTAATTGGGACCAATTACCGGTACAAGTCGCAACTAAGCTGACCTCTTGGCCGACAAATGGTAAAAGTCGCATAGCTGGGGTTAGTTCTTTTGGTTTTAGCGGCACCAATGTTCATGTAGTTATAGAAGAAGCTCCCTCTCAAGTCAAAAGTCGGAATAATGTTGAACGTCCAGTTCATCTATTAACTCTGTCAGCCAAAACCGAAAAGGCTTTAGAAGATCAGGTCAGTAATTATCAAAATTATCTAGAAACTAATCCCGAGTTAGCCCTAGCAGAT
>NZ_JAAHIG010000544.1:0-4700 GCF_010692305.1 Moorena sp. SIO4G3
TCCAGACCCATCCAAGTAAATGCTTTAGCTGCTACTGGAGTCGCCAAGACAGAGTTAGGCATTGATACCGAAGATACCATTGCCCTAACGGTTCAGTGGGAAAACATCGAGAGTGGGAATTTAGGAATCTCCATTCATACGGCATCATGGATTGCCCCTAAATCTGACGTTCATTCCCAACAACGGTTTTTCTACATGGGTCATCAAGGAGAGTTACAAGTCGATCAAGCTCATCGAGGTTATACAACTGCAACAGTATCTGGGGGATATGCTAGTATTAACCCCCTATTTATGAAGTACGAACCCTCTGATGGCAAATTTGCTGGACAGGGAGCCTACGGTTATCAAAGTCTTGAAAGATTTGTGGATGCAGTAGGCAGTATTAATGAGGGAAAAGCGGAACCCAAAGATTTTGACAATACTCTCGCAACTGCTGCACGAACTCTCCAGACAACAGCAATTCTTGAAACTGGTCGTCTCAGTTTAGAGAATGGTGGTTCACCTATTAAGATTCGTTTCTAATTTTAGAGAGAATATTATGAGTTTCAAAACAACAGTTCAACTAGCCAAACATAAACACGAACTATCGAACGAAAAACGGTTTGTCAAGATTTCCGAACGAGAGTATCGTAGTGATCTTCCAGAAGCCGCGTGGAAAAATCTGTTGCAAAACAACAATTTACAGACATGGAAAGGAATGATTTTGGCTAAAGGAGTTCCGGAAATCACCCTTTATCCGATGCTGATGTACGAGCTTCAACCTCAAACGATTATTGAAATTGGAGCCTTTAATGGTGGTAGTGCAATTTGGTTTGCAGATATTGCCAAGGCATTGGAAATTGAGAGCTACGTTTACTCAACTGATATAGATTTATCTCTCCTAGATGAGAAGGCAAAAGACCACCCAAGAGTTCAGTTTCTCGAAGGAGATAGTAATTACATTGAGTCTATATTACCTCCAGAGTTACTCTCTACTCTCCCTCATCCTTGGTTCATTACTGAAGATGCTCATGTCAATTCAGCGGGAATTTTAGAGTATTTTCATAACAATGGTCTTCAGAGTGGAGACTATATCATTATTGAGGATACTAATCCTTTAATGTGGAAGCGTGGCATCAAAGATGAGAAAGTTATTGGTGCTTATGACGAAGATTATCCCGACCAAGAAACACTAGGGGAAAGGCTAATGGCAGAGTTGGAAAGCTGGCTGAAAAAACATGAAGAGGAGTATTTGATAGATAGCTATTATCTAGATATGTATGGATACAATGTTTCCAAAAATTGGAATTCTGTGCTCAAGAAAGTGTGAAGGTAATAACAGAATGTTGCCATACAGAGTGTATTACGCAGAGATGGCATTTTTATCGTAGCAGCTTTGCGAAAGTCAAACCCAGTATCCGTATAAATATTTATACGGATATGATATTTTATGTTCGCCAAATCACCAAACGGTTGTAGTTCTTACATAGGGCAATCAGTAGCAGGACAATCAGTAGCGCGTAATGTAGGTTATAACTACGTTTAATGTCTGCCCAAAACAGCGACGTAGTAGCATGTGTATCTTTTGTAGTTTATGGGTTGAAATCATTACCCAGTATTGATTTTAGCCTGTTTTTCGCCCCAGGAATCCAATGCTTAAAAATACAATTGTCGAGAAATACAACAAATATGCAAGTTATGAAAGCAAAAGATGGCAAGATTTAGCAGCACAAAACGTCAATAGTTGGGCGGATGTCTGGGAACAATCAGTAGCTCAATTGTCTCACCGCCCAATAGTGCAGGAGGTGGGTTCTATATCCCCTTGGAGCTATCAAGAACTTGATCGCGCAGCCGATAAAATAGCAGAATGGGCGATTTCCTCAAATCAAAAATACATCGGGGTTCACCAAAACAATAGTGCTGTTTTCCTAGCTACTGTCTTGGGATTAGCTAAAGCAGGAATTGTCGCAGTTTTATTTAATGTCAGAGAATCAGCTCAAAAATTATCAACTTTAGCCCATAATTCAGGAGTCAAGATTACCATAGGTCAGCCCATCCCATCAGTAGAAACCTATGACCCAAACTGGATTCTTGAACGTCCCTGGTCAGGTCGGACTTCCGCAAAACACCGTTGTCACGTCACAATTGATGACCCAGTTGTAATTATCTTTACCAGTGGAACCAGTGGTCGCAGTAAACCTGCACTCTTTAGTCATCGCCGGATGATTGGTGCAGGAATCGCTTGGTCGTTGCGAACAGGGATGTCTTCTGACAGTAAGTGTTACATCACTTTGCCTCTCTATCATGGAAATGGGCTAGCTGTGGCTTTTTCTAGTTGTTTAGAAGTGGGAGCTTGTGCTGTAGTCCGCGATAAATTTTCTGTGGGAGCATTTCTGACGGATGTGCGTACCTACAATTGTGATTCAGTTGTTTATATTGGCGAACTGTGGCGTTATCTGAGCAACAGTCCCCAACAACCCGAGGATGCCAAAAATCCCCTGCGCGTTATTTTTGGTAATGGTTTAACATCTCCCCTCTGGGAGCAGGTGATCGAAAGATTTGGGATTGAAAAAGTAGTAGAACATTACGGTGCGACAGAAATGCCAGCATCAGCACTGACAAATTGGACGGGAAGACCGGGTTATTGTGGTTTTATTCCCCTAGACCATCCTGATGCCAACAATGTAGCGTTAGTTAACGAGCAAGGAAAAGTTGTTGCACCGGGAGAAGTTGGAGAGGCTGTGTTGCGGGTTCCGGGTAATTTCTATCGAGGTTATCTTGACCCAAAACTAGATGAGGATAAACTCTGGAGAAATTTATTTGAACCAGGTGACTTGTGGTGGCGTTCTGGAGATTTACTATGTCGAGATGCTGAAGGCTTTTTTATGTTTGTTGACCGTATGGGTGACAGCTTTCGTTGGAAAGGAGAAAATGTTTCTTGTGTGGAAGTCGAGGAAGCAATTTTATCGACGGGTAAAGTCCGAGAAGCGGTTGTTTATGGAGTTCCAATTCCTGGTGCATCGGGTAAAGTAGGGATGGCATCTATTTTACCTATTGAGTATTTGGATGAAGGTGAAACTCTTGATGATTTCTTGACTCACTTGCAAGAACTTTTACCTCCCTATGGTATCCCACACATTATTCGATTAGTTGATCGGCATCACGAAACAACTTCCACTATGAAGATTATCAAAGCGCATCTACAGACTGAGGGGTTTAAGCAAATTGAAAAATATCCACATTTTGCGTTACGTCAGGGTCGGTATGTTCGGCTGAAAAGGGATTGCATCTCGGTACTAGAGTCAGGAAAATTAACTCTAGGTTTTAGGTAAATAATATCAATGGTAGTGGTAAAGATGTAGTGAATTAACCAAGGTATGTTAAGGTTTGTCAAGGGTTTCAACTATGGTAGTGACTTCCAGGTATTGAAAGCCTCATCAGCCCGAGAAAGAGTAAGCATTCAGCTATCAGCCGTTGGCCATTCGCGTAGCGTGGCCAAAGACTATGAATTCCTGGCCGAAAGGCCAGGGAACTGAGATTAAGCAAATGCTTACCTATTTCATTCAAAAGCTGAAGGCTGACGGCTGATAGCTGAACGCGCACGCGTGAGCGTAGCGCATATGCTTAGGTTTTTTTAGTCTGTTTTTTCTATACCTTTGGCGAAGATGCTATCTTTTTCTTTGAGAGCCAGCCTAAACCTAAAAGAGTAAGTCCTATAACCGTGCGAGGTTCAGGTACACTTGCTGGTGGTTCATTTTCTACCCGCCTAAAACCCACTGTCTCTGGCAATTCTCCATCTACCTCGAACGCAGTAAACAAGTCTCCGAAAATACTTGGACCACTACCAGGATTAAACCTAAAATCTTCTGTAGCCCAACTTAGCCGGCCCTCTCCGGCCAGGATTGACCATACAGGCTGTCTCGTAGAATCCGCCTTGGTATAGGTTCTATTGTTGAAAAAAAACTCAATTTCATCGACTGGATAAGTTAAGTTTACTACGGTAATACCAGGAGGAACAATAAATTCACTCCGGGTTTCATTGACATCATCATAGCTAAACTTACCCGATGACCCTGCTGTTGAAAACTCATAGGTAATGGTAATAGCTTGGGCAGGATTAGTTTCAATAACTGCTAGGCTTAAAGCCGCACCAGTAGTGAGTAGTGCTATGTTTTGGCAGATACTTTGTAGCTTTAACATTGATTTACCCCTATAACTTATTTGTTGATCTTACTGAGGTTTAAGTAATAAAAATAAGTCTATAGCAAGGGGCAGGATAGTTGACCAAGATTACAGAAGCTTTAAATAAACTTTACTGAAAAATAATAAAATGCTATTGTGAATAACGGTTGATAGTAGAGCAATAGGGAGTAGGGAGTAGGGAAAAGGGAAGAGGGAACAGAAAGGGGTTGATAAACTTTAAATTTCTTAACACAGTTAACAGAATTGATGTCCAAGTACTTAGTTGAAAACTTGTTGATAAATCCCAACCAAATTCTGGTCAACTAATCCTATTTGGAAGTGGGATTAGGGCTGGTATTTAAAGTAACAGTAAGGAGAAACTAATGAATACCAAACTATAGCATTTATCACAGTTATCAGGTAAATTAAATTTTATTATCCCTACTCCCTACTCCCTACTCCCTACTCCCTATGAGCGATCAGGATTGGCGTACTCTTTGCAGGTATTGCTCATGTCAGCATAGACACTAAGCAGAGGT
>NZ_JAAHIG010000545.1:0-4646 GCF_010692305.1 Moorena sp. SIO4G3
TCATGGCCTTAATCCATGAGAAACTGTATGGATTAAGGCCATGACTTGGAGACGATTGCGGCTTTCACAGAGGATATCCAGGATACTTTCATCATCTATATATCGGGACTGGAGGTAAAGGAGTCCTGAGACAATTTGTAAATTGTTCTTGACCCGATGGTGAATTTCTTTAAGCAGTATGTCCTTGTTTTGAGCCTCTAGAGTTGCTGCTTCTGCTCTGATGCGATCGCTAATATCTTGACCTTCTAGGATTAACAACACTATATTTCCGTTCTCATCCCGCAACGGTTTCACGGAAAACTCCATCGTGATCACTTGACCCTGTAACCCTAGCACCGACCCTTGATAACGGACAAACTCACCGTTAGCTGCTTGAGCGATCGCATTTTTTAAAGAATTCTCGGTTTGAGTAGACTGTGTCCACCATTGGATTTGCCAGAAGGGCTTACCCACAATCTGTGAGCGAGTTAATCCGCTAAAGTTAAGGGCAGTTTGGTTGGCTTCGAGCAAGGTACCATCTGGTTGCAGGAGCCATGTAAATTGGCTGGTCTGGTCAAAGATGGCGTGAAATTTCCGCTCACTCGCGGCCATTGCTTCCTCGACTTGCTTGGCTTTGGTAATGTCAGTGACAATACCATCAATGCGTATCGCGATACCATGGGCATCGGTGTGAATTTGTACATGATCACGAATCCAGCGCACCTGCCCATCAGAGCGCACGATTCGATATTCTAAGTCTTGAGTGTCAATTGCCAGAAGTGATTGGGGTGACAAGGGCAATGAGTTATTGCTAAAAAAATTTCGCTTTTGCTGAACTCGTTCTCGGTCTTCTGGGTGGATTACCTCTAGCCAAAGATTTGAGTTACCTAAAAAATCGGATATACTATAACCATAAAGACTATCAACAGCGGAGTTGAGGTAAAGCAGTCTGGAGGTTTGGGGGCGCACGGACCAAACCACATCCTCAAGGGAACTCAAAATACTTTCAAGTCGATTTTGGCTTAACTGTAATGCCAATTCGTTTTTTCCGAGGGCTTCTTGAGCCAGAATGCGTCCGCGAATCTCCTTGGAGAGTCTAGAATTGGTGGTTAAGAGTTCAGCGGTGCGTTGTTCAATCCGTCGTTCTAGCTCAAGGCTGGCTTGTCGCAACTTTTGGATCAGCTTCTGATTCTGGTCTTTTATCCAGCCGAGCCGCACAGCCAGTAAGACCACAACTAGAATCCCCAAACTCACCTCTACTGAACCCCCGGTTAAACTCGGTGGACCAACGTGAACAGCAGAGGCATAGATCAGGTAAATTGCCCATACTGTGGCACTGGTAACTCCAGCAAGTAATCCGTCGATACTGGCAGTTAGGGCAACAGCAAAGAAAAGAAGTATAAAGGGAGTTGGAACAACAAACCCAAACTGCCGTAGGGTTTCAATCCAGAAAATCATGCCTACAACCGCCACTCCACCAATCCAGAAAGGCGGTTGCAGTCTGGGTAAGGGGCTAGGCAAGCGCATTTAAAAGTTGTAGTTGTAACTCATTAGTTGAATCACTGACCCATCTTGGGATAAATCCCCTGAGCTAATCGTAATGGTATCGTTTTTGGCACGGCGTATGGGTGTGTCCTTCATCAATGTTAAGAACTCCTCCACTGGCAAAATATCACACTGTTCGGCATCAGCGGCCTTGGTTCGGAAATGAGTAGGAATCATGATCTTTGCCTTAAGGACATCAAATGCCTGTTTAGCTTCTTGAGGGGTGTAGGCTTTTGGTCCCCCTCCCACTGGAATCAAAGCTAAATCAGGACGCCCGATCAGAATTTTCTGCTCAATATCTAGAGGGGCTGCTGCTCCTCCCAGGTGTAGGATATTGATACCATTTTGAGTCCATTTCCAAACCACGTTATTACCAAACCGACGTCCACCGACTCGGTCGTGAGGAATACTAATTCCCTCGAATTTTAGCCCATTTACTTGAAAAATACCCGGTTCAAATAGGAGCCGGGGACTCCCCGGTATACCTTCCGCTGCTCCTTCATCTAGTAGTAGGCTACTGATTAGGACTAAATCTGCCTCTACTTTTGGTGAGTTGTATCTAGCCGTACACCCAATGGTTTGGAATGGGTTGACTAAAACTCGCACACCACCCCCAGTAAATAAAAAGCAGGTATGACCAAGCCACTTTACTGTCAATACATTGCGTGATGGCTGTGCTTGGTAAGAACTGAGTCCAGAAGCTAAGCCGGTTGAAAGAGTTGTGAGTACACCCGCACTCACATAGCGCATCAACTGTCGCCGTTTCATGGTTTCTTGGAAACAAGTTTATTTTCAGGGAGATATAGAGAGAGTAGCAGATGCTGGCAGCGATTCTAAGAAGTTTTTTAGAAGTTGCTTACCAGAACAGGTCAAAATACTCTCTGGATGAAATTGGACGCCTTCTATGTGTGTATAGTTCCGATGTCTAACTCCCATAATTGTGCCATCATCCACCCAAGCCGTGATTTCCAAGACATCAGGACAGCAGCTACGGTCAATAACTAAGCTATGGTATCGAGTCGCTGTGAAAGGATTGGGTAATCCCTGAAAAACCCCAACCCCAGTATGATGAATCTCTGAGGTTTTGCCATGCATCAATACTGGTGCCGAAACAATTTTCCCGCCAAATACCTGGCCCAAGGCTTGATGACCCAAACAAACCCCTAAAATGGGGAGATTTGACCCCAAATTGCTGTATATAGCCCTTGAGATCCCAGCATCTTCAGGACGTCCTGGGCCTGGAGAAATCACTACCCCATCTGGGTTGAGCTCGCGGATTTTCTGTATATCAATTTTATCATTGCGATAGACCTGAATCTCTGATGCCACAGGTAATTGGCTACCCAATTCTCCTAGGTACTGTACTAAGTTGTAGGTAAAGCTGTCGTAGTTGTCAATGACAAGAATCATTATCGGTTACTCCCGATTGACCATAGGTTGCAGGTTATAGATTATAGGTTAGCGCTTAATTGAACTCTGCCCTGGTTTTAAGCTCAGTATTCTAATTAGAATTGAGAATATTTCTTCTGTATCCCTAGGAATAGTCTGACTTTGAATAGTTTTAGCAATGTGCTTCCGTTTCCTATCAAGGGTTCCAAATTTCCAAATATCCCCTAGAGTCACAGCACCATAAATAATTTCAATAGATTCGCTCTCTTCATATTTATCTAAAGCAATTAGTTCTGCTGCTAACTGGTTGAAACCAGCATCAATATCTTTCTTGTTTGCTTCTATAATAATCAGATTTTGGTTACTTTTTAATAAGTAGTCTAGGGCTCCCCCTAGCTGATCGTTAATGTCTAGGGGATACTCAACATTGACTTTAACTGGAAGCAGCTTGGCAATTTCCAGGATTAGTGGGGCAATCAGAAATTCCCGTTTGGCAATTTCCGACGTAAGGCTTATTTTGGGAATAATGGTGTAGTAGGTATGGTTGAGGTTTTCAATGATATCTAGGTCATAGTTGGTAGACTTAGGAAGGTCAATTACTTCAATGGCGAAGGAGTAACCAAACTCACCAACAATTTCCTCAGTGGGATTGGTCATCGCAAAATAGTCACTAAATGTATACTTTCGGTTTTCTTTGAATATCGATTTTTTCATAAGTTAATTTGTTAGCTATCAGCCCTCAGCTATCAGCTATCAGTTATCAGCTTATGCGTGTTTGTCCCAGGGTCGAAGCCTGTGCCACGGTAGAAGCCTGTGCCCTCAGCTATCAGCTATCAGCTATCAGCTATCAGTTATCAGTTATCAGCCATTCGCGTAGCGTGGCCAACGGCCAAGGCTGACGACTGACAGTTGTTGGCGTAGCGTGGCCAAACGCGCCCCGCGTGGCCAACGCCTAAATGCTTACCTTTCAGCTTTTGAATAAAATAAGCTGACGGCTGACTGCTGAGTGCTGTTCGCGCAGCGTGCGCGTAGCGCATATGCTTACCCTGTGCCACGCTACTAGATCGGTACTTTTGAATAAGCGATGCAGCTTCGGAACAGGGGGTTTCCCCCACTCGCGCTTTGCATGGCTGACAACCGGTAACCATTAGTTTAATCTTTGTTACGTCTGCTTCTCCCTGGCCGTAAGCATTAAGCTGAGTGCTGAGTGCTGAGTGCTGAGTGCTGTTCGCGCAGCGTGCGCGTAGCGCATATGCTTACCCCATCAGCTAAGAGCTCCAAATAGATCATAATCCCGAGAATAAGGAATTCTGGCTCTTAATGTTGTTTAGCGATCGCATTGGTTAAATTGTAGTCAAATCTTGATTTTTGTAAGTAATCAAGTATTTATACTTATTTCTTCTGCTTAAGAGCGATTGGCCTTAGGCCTCAGCTTCCGCGCTTATGCGATTGGCCGTAGGCCACGCTACGCGAACGCACTCCACTACCCAACAACCAGCAAACCCGAGCTTGGCTTCACCTGTTTGACTCTTGTTAACAGAGCTGTCCGCCTTAAGCCACCAATAGTCAGCGACTAATCGCCATCTTAAGATAAACTTTATAATTTACTTTATATACAGTCAGCGACTAATCGCTGTCTTAAGATATACTTTTTAATTTACTTGATCAACAGTCTCTTAGGCTACGCCGTACATCTGTTTCAATATCATAACGATATAGTGTGATGTCTAAGA
>NZ_JAAHIG010000546.1:0-4623 GCF_010692305.1 Moorena sp. SIO4G3
TCTACTCCCTACTCCCTACTCCCTAAAGTTTAGTAATAATAAGGATTTTCCGGTTCAGGAATTTTCTTAATCCCACTGGCTTCAATCACCAGCTGGCGTTTATCATCCAGGGTTTCTGTAATCATGTTACCTTCAACCTCTATCCAAGTATCAGACGGATAATCATTACGGTTTTCAGTAAGTTTGACGGGCAAACCTAAAGGATAAGCGTCAGCAGCACAACAGGTAATCACAAACCGGGAAATTAAGAGATGGTCTGGAGGGAGATTAGGAGCAATTACTACAAAACCATCTACTTTGACTTTTTGACCGGTATAAGCATCTGGTTCAGGATAAACATTCAAAAGCTTGATCCATTCAATTAGGGTGCGCTTTTCAGGATTGCTAGCACTGCGAAAGGATTGCGGTTGCGATCGCGTTATGGTGGGGGAGTCGGCAATACCCCGGTGTAGGGCGGTTTGGCTAGTAAATGCCTTGGGTGTCACAATTAAACCAACCATTGCCGTAGCGATTAGGAAGCCACTACTCCAACTAGGGGGAAATAAAGTTGTATGTTGAACAGCTGGCCTAGTTACTCCCTTACCTAATCGGTGTTGACGCTCTAATTTCAGCAGTTGGGATAACCTCAAACCTGATATTAACAATAAAATTACACCAGTGATAACTACCAAGCTAAAGTAATTGGGATGAATTAATAAGCTTAACTCACCAGTTAGCCAGGATTTCAACAATAACACTCCCCATAACGCTAAAGCAATTACTTCTAAAAGAGGGATTGACCAGTTTCTCCTGTAAGAACTTTTTCTGGACAAACGTCCTGAATGGTTAGATGGATTCATCATTAACAAGCCAATGGATTGTAGGAGAATTTAGAATTTAGAATTTAGAATTGAGAATTGAGAATCGGAAGTAGGGAGTAGGGAGTAGGGAGTAGGGAGTAGTAATTCATGATTTATTTGAGATATTGCACTAGTACAAAAAAACTAATATCGGAAGTAATAACAATCTATTTCAGTACTGAAATAATGAACTATAGCGTTTCTAGGACTCATGAGGTACACATTAGTTTTTCCCTCTTCCCTCTTCCCTCTTCCCTGCTCCCTGCTCCCTGCTCCCTGCTCCCTAAAACCCATAAATTTGTACCTCACCAGTCGTAGAATTGCTATATTATAGTATTTATAGGATTTATGAGGTAAGCTTTTAAACATCAAAGTCCCCCTTATTAAGGGCAGGGCTGTTTCATTCTCATGAATAAATTGTCAATTCAATCGGTTGAAAGGCAGCTGGGGTGCTGGAGAGAAGGTTTTTTTAAGGTTAAAAATACCTTTTTATTAATAAAAAGTCCCCCTATCTCCCTATCTCCCTATCTCCCCACCTCCCCAGCAATCGCATTTGAGTCCGACTTTGAAACAGCCCTGCCTTATTAAGGGGGATTTAGGGGGATCCCTTTGTACCTCATGGCAGAGAGAATCGCTATATTACTGTTCCCTGTTCCCTACTCCCTACTCCCTACTCCCTACTCCCTACTCCCTACTCCCTACTCCCTACTCCCTACTCCCTACTCCCTAACTAACATACAAATTAATAAACAAAGTCAATAAAAATGTTAATTGTCCTGCTATTAGAAATAGGTAAATGATTGACTTGGTTTTAAATACTGATAACAGTAAACCGATGGCTTTGATGTCAATCATTGGTCCGAAGATTAGAAATGCTAACAACGAGCCACTGGTGAAGGTTGAGGCAAAGGCGAGGGCAAAAAATGCATCGACGGTGGAACAGATGGATACTACAGCGGCCAATAGCATCATGGCCAAAATAGACATTACTGGTCCTTGACCGAGGCTAATAATAATATCACGGGGGATAACGACTTGAATAATGGCTGCGATCGCACTACCTAAAACTAGGATTGAGCCTAGCTCCCGAAACTCTTGTATAGCATTTTCGACAAAGAGCTGTAGTCGGTCAGGCAAGGGTTTGCTTTGTATGTCCTGGCTAGGGGGTGTGTTTAAGACATTAGCGTCTAAGGGCAAGGGTGTACCAGATTGACCGAGTAAATATGAGCCTGATTGTAGTAATGCTGGCTTATCCTCAGCAAATTTCCTTGGTCTAGAGCGAAACACTGCTCGTTGCAGTAGGGGGCCTAAGTCTTTCTGAGTACTGAAGACACAGCCGATAAAGATGGAAATACTTAAGGAAAATAAAATTCGCAATACCCAGATTTCCGGCTGGTCTCGAAAGGCTACCCAAGTTGACCAAATTACTACAGGATTGATGGTTGGGGCTGCGAGCAAAAACCCAATTGCTACTGGTGCTGGTGCTCCCTGGCTCAGCAACCGCCTAGCCACTGGGACATTACCACACTCACACACTGGGAATAAAAAGCCGACACAACTACCAAAGACTGCTCCTAGAAAGGGGTGGCGAGGCATACTAGCAATTAGCTTGCGCTCATCCACAAAAAACAGCAATAAGCTGGAGAGAATCACCCCCAGTAGCAAAAAAGGTGTTGCTTCAACCAACAAACTCAAGAATAGGGTGAAGGCGTTGTTGAGCTGATTCATGCATTTTCCTGTTTATGCTTGAGCAACCTAATATGCAAGACAAAAATCAAAGGTCAAACGTTAAACACTAGTCTGGGGCAAGGCTTTTGGATACCAGCGATAGGTAATTTAATCGGGAATACCTTACCTGATACCAGATGATTCTTTTCTTTTCTAGCATAGAGGCTAGCTGTTTCCCCGTAGGGTGGCGCATAGCTACACTTCATGAGAGGGTTGGGAATAGGTGACAGTGTTACTATCCTTGTTACTATCCTGATCAAAGGGTAAGCCAATGTCTGACCTAAGCAAAATAGTATACCCGACTCTCGACCTATTCCTCTACGATCTACGGGAAGGTCTAGGGCAAGACCCGGAAATTATTGATCACAACCGTGAACGATTCTGGCAAAGAATCTATGGTCATCCCGAGGGTGATGAATCAGACCTGATCCTAGAGCCAACGTTACTGGCTAAGCTCAAACAGGCAGAGCGCTCAGAATCTAGGTTGGTGGAACTATTGGGTGCTGATGTGGTCAAGCATTTCGAGCGTCCTTTGGAAGGCTACTACTACCCTATCCAAATTGGTAACACTTACGCCCTTCAGGTGAACTGTTCCGGAGTTTATGCTGATGGTATCAGACAATCAAACCATTCACCCCAACCCATTACAAATATTAAGAACATCCAAGGGGAAATTCTTGCCCACATCAATCACCAACCTGGAGCAATTGGTCAAACTTGGATCATGTGGGGTCAGCTGTGTGACCGTGATCAAGACCCGACACAAATTGCCCTAGAATGCTACAAACAACTGGTGTCTCAACCCGACTGGTCAAGAGACTTTCAAGCCCAAGGCAAATTGCTAGGGGGGACTTTATTTGAATTTTGGCGTCCTCCCACCGATTGGTCAGAGCCAGAAGCGATCAAAAACAACCATCATTTGTTAATCTGGTTATTTCCGAAAAAGCCATCTATTGATTCTGTTATCGACACCATTACTGGTATTTACCTAGACTTAATTTACCTATTGTATTATCGTAACAAAATTCTTTGGGCTTATGGTGAAATTAACAAACCACTAGCAGAACTGAAAGCTGATCTAGTTTCAGTTAAAACTAGTATTGCTCAAATCAGTATGTTACCCCAAAATACAGTAAAGTTACGGGAAATACTCAGCAATAATCTTAACCTATTGTCTCGTTATGCTACTAATTTAGGCATTCTCGATTCCCAAGCCCAAACCATTAAAACCAATATCGAAGATTACCAACAACGATTGACTAAATTAAAACAGGTTTATCAACGGGGTGATTGGCACATTCTGGGAGAGTTTAGGGATTTAGCAGCTAGCCAATATCTCCAACAAGTGGAGATGGAGCATGGCAGATTTAAGTCTGGTTTAACCTTACTCGAAAATCTGATTCGGACAGTAGATGGCATGACCCAAACTTACCAAACCCAGAGCAATCGCAGCTTACACCAAAGCATTGCTCTAGCTGGCGTGGGAGTAGCAACTAGTAGCATTACCGCTACTGTCCTAGTTAAACAACAACCCCCTGATAATAATACTATCTTTATCTTGACACCAGCTTTTGCCTGGAGTATTCTCACTGGTGCGATCGCTACTTTGGTAATGTGGATAATTTTACGGTTATTTAGTCGTTGAGGGAACAGGGAAAAGGGAACAGGGAACAGGGAGAGAGGGAAGTGTGGGGAGATGGGGAGATGGGGAGATGGGGAGATGGGGAGATGGGGAGATGGGGAGAGCAATTGAAGGCTTTTGAAGCAGTGGATAGATCTAAACTTTCAATGCTGATTAGCTTAATAATTTTCTAGGTAAATTATAACTATTAAAAAGTTATCATTGACATGAATAATATAGAAATAACCTAAAAAAAGTAATAAATAAAAATTCATAAAATATTAAAATAACTAAGCTAAATCATCACCTATTACCTATTACCTATTACCTATTACCTATTACCTATTACCTATTACCTATTGCCTATTGCCTATTGCCTATTGCCTATTGCCTGTTTCCTATTGCCTGTTCCCTACTCCCTACTCCCTACTCCCA
>NZ_JAAHIG010000547.1:0-4533 GCF_010692305.1 Moorena sp. SIO4G3
TAATTCGTGATTTTAGCACCTGTTACCTTTACCAGACCGTAGCGAAACCACTACATCTTTATCACTACGAATCCATGAAAGGAAACTTATCCTCACGCCGACCTTTTACCGATAAACCCCGCTTTAGCTACCCTCGCAAAACCCTACGCAAAATGCGGGTAGCATTTACCCTTACCATCCTATGTATTGCTCTTACGTTTATTCCCATTCGCCTAGGACTCGCCCATCTCCAATCCCCTACTCCTCAGGTGATTCTGACCCTCGGTGGCGGTATCGAACGGGAAACATTTACAGCTGAGTTTGCTCAAAAACATCCTAACCTTGATATTTGGGTCTCTTCTGGAGTGCCCACCCCACAAGCCCAAAACATCTTTGAGGAAGCAGGTATTTCTGATCAGCGAGTGCATCTTGATCAGCGTGCTATCGATACCGTCACCAACTTTACCACCCTGGTTCAAGATTTCAAAACCAATGACATCCACCATGTCTATCTAATCACCTCAGACTTTCACATGCGTCGGTCGATTGCGATCGCCTTCTTTGTTTTCGGCAGTCACGGTATTGCCTTCACCCCTGTCGCCATTCCTTCCCAGCGGCCTGAGGAATCCTGGCTGCGAGTGGCACGGGATGTAGGGCGCTCGGTGGTTTGGATTATCACTGGTCGTACTGGAGCGAGTCTTCAATATTATTTGAGAGCCTGACTCTTGGAGGGAGTCGGGAATCGGGAATCGGGAATCGGGAATCGGGAATCGGGAATCGGGAATCGGGAATCGGGAATCGGGAATCGGGAATCGGGAATCGGGAATCGGGAGTAGAGTTTGGTAGGTGTGGTAGATATCCCTCTGCTGTCAGACTCCGAAAAATGGGGGTCAAACCCTGATTCTTTCGTGAGGCGTCGTTGGCTGTAATAACGAAATTTCGTCATAATTTCGGAAAGTGACAGAAGAGGGATATAGGGTTGATCATAGCTATGAGCTACAAAGCATTTTGTTCCTATTCCCTCTTCTATTTTACCTGTTTCCTATTCCCTCTTATCTTTTCCCTGTTCCCTGTTCCCTAAAAACCAAAAATTTGTACCTCACCCCATGAAAAAAACCTAGATTATGACAACTGACTTAAGTAAACCACCAGCCTTAGATTCAGCCCCCTTAGTTGATTTAAGCAAATACGACTCATCTCAATTTGACCGAGGGCGTCCCAGTTGGTTAGTCTTAATCTGGTGGTTGGTGCAAGCGATCGCATTTCCCTTAAGTCTTCATAACTTCAATGGTTTTCGCCGATGGCTGCTCCAATTATTTGGAGCCAAGATTGGTACTAATGTCATCATTCGACCCACCGCTCGTTTTACGTATCCCTGGAAAGTAGAAATTGGTGACTACAGTTGGATTGGGGATGATGTGGTGTTCTACAGCATCGATCGGATTCGCATTGGTAGTCATTGCATTATTTCCCAAAAATGTTACCTCTGTACCGGTAGTCACGATATCAAAGACCCAAGATTTGGGTTAATCACAGCTGAGATAAATGTTGGTAACGGAGCCTGGATTGCTACCGATTGCTTCGTTGCGCCCGGTGTCCACATTGGAGCCAATGCGGTAATTGGTGCTCGCAGCAGTGTGTTTAGTAATATCCCAGAGCAGCAAGTATGCTGGGGGACACCAGCACGTGCTCGGTATCGACGGGAGGTAGGGAGTAGGGAGTAGGGAGTAGGGAGTAGGGAATGTGGGGAGATGGGGAGATGGGGAGATGGGGAGATGGGGAGATGGGGAGATGGGGGGTAGGGAGTAGGGAGTAGGGAGTAGGGAGTAGGGGAGATGGGGAGATGGGGAGTCAGATATTGAGAAATGCAGTAGTGGTAAACAATTCGTGATTTTAGATCCTGTTACCTTGACCAGACCGTAGCGAAACCACTACATCTTTTCCACTACCTTCAAAATGACACTTAACAGCATCTCGAACCATCGTTTTCAGATCATCTAACGTGTCTGCTTGATTGACATACTCCCGCCGCCAAATCAGAGATTATGGCGGGGGATTCTCACAGAGTGATTCTTGATTCAGCGAGACAACTTATTAAATCAGGCTTCCCCTCATCAACAGCGGTTGAACTCTCCTCAAGCGTTCCCGGTTTCCCGGCAGTTCCCCAATGCCCTTGGGTACTGTTCAAATCAACACCTAGAATATTCATGCCCTTCTTTAAAATGTTTAATGCCGCGTTCGTATCACGACAGATTTGTGTTTTGCACTTTGGACATTGATGAGTTCTGGTGCTGAGTGATTTCTTGACTCGATGACCACAATTTGAGCAGTCAGTAGATGTGTAGTTAGGGGCAACAGCAATCACTGTCTTATCCCAAACCTTCCCAAAATAATCTAACCATTGAGTGAATTGATACCACGAAGCGTCAGAAATCGACTTAGCTAGATGATGGTTCTTGACCAGATTCTGTATCTTCAGGTCTTCTAAGACAACCACATCGTGAGAGTGGACTACGCACCGAGCTAACTTAACCGCCCAGTCTTTACGCTGTCTTTGAACCTTCAAATGTGCCTTCCCCAGTATGATTCTGGCTTTGTGGTAGTTGTTTGATTGAGGTTTTTTCCCTCTAACAAACTTTCTTGATAGTCGCCGCTGTAGTTTCGCGGGTCCGTTTCTCAGCCCGTCTTAAATACTTGGGATAGATAGCAGCATTATCGTTTTGGTCTTTGTAGAAATACTTCAAACCTAAATCAATGCCAATCACATTCCCAGTATGTTTTCCTACCTCTTGGCGAGTGGCATCAAAACAGAATTGAGCATAATATCCATCAGCTCGTCTAACTACTCTCACACGATTAATTTTAAGTCTGAACAAATCTTCTCTTGTTTCATGATTACAAAATAGAGAAAACTTACCCGCATTAAATCCATCGGTGAAGTTAATAGTTAAACAATCAGCTGAGAGTTTCCAGCCTGACGTTTTATACTCAACCGTTCGCGCAGCGTCGGCAAAGCCGTTACGAGAATGCTTTTTGAACTGAGGATATCCTTTCTGTTTCGCACCCTCTCTACAACGACGATAGAAGCTAGAGATTGAATTCCAAGCCCTCTGTGCTGATGCTTGCCGTGCCATTGAGTTTAATTTCTTAGCAAAAGGAAACTCACGCGCTAGTTCTTTGCATAGCAGAGATAGACGAGCCTTGTTCACATTTGGCTCTTCCCGCCACAATCTAACTGCTTTATTTCTGATAAACTGAGCAGTTCTTATGGCTTCATCTAAGGCTTGATATTGTACCTTAGACCCGTTTAATAGCTTGGCTTCTCTGACTATCATAAGTTGATTTTACTACACGCCTGCGCCAGATCAAACATAACTACTACATTCTTTTTTATTGGTCGGAATTCATCTCACCGCTAACCTGCGGTATAGCGGGAGCCTTCTTCCGACATTCAGGTAAAGATAGACTCTCCTAAAGCTCTGGCCGTATAACCCCCTTCCGGATCTTCCTCAACCAAAAACACAACCTCGCTCATGTTCATGACTCTCCCATTGTTGTCTATCGTTATTATCGCATAGGGAGATGGGGAGCTGGGGAGATGGGGAGCTGGGGAGATGGAGAGATGGGGAGTCAGCTCAGCGTTCCCTCTTGCTAGCATGCCTCTTGCCTCTTACCTATTCCCTATTCCCTGCTCCCTGCTCCCTGCTCCCTGCTCCCTATTCCCTTCAACCGACCGCAAAATCACTATACTGACGCATAAACGGAGTGTGAAAGGCTAATACAATGTCAGACTTAGGAATTCCCACATCAGTCAGCTCATTTGCCACACCATATTCCGTCCCATCGTATTGAATCCAAATCTTGTCGTTGATAATATCAATGTGAATCAAGCAACCATAGACGCGGCGATGCTCTTCCCAACCCACACTAATAATTTGATAGTGGTCATTTTCTAGATCAAAGGAAGTATAACGGTCTATATCACCAAACGAAGGTTTAATTTTGCTGTAATCAGTCAATATTTTTTTAATCGCTTCACGATACTGATTTAACTTATCCATTGCACAATTACCTCCTGGTTAGGATCGAATACTAACAGCTTAACTTGATACTCTTTAATACTAAGTTGAGGGAGTTCTTCACCAAAAAAATCGTCGTAAATGGATAAGGGAACAGCCAAATAAAGTACTCGTTGTGGTTGTTTCAGGCGTAGTAGAGGGAATAGGGAACAGGGAACAGGGAACGGGGAATAGGCAAGAGGCAAGAGGCAAAAGGCAAAAGGGGCAATAAATCAGGAGTTTTATTGGACAATAAAAAAAGACCTTCTAGGTGTACATCTCAAATATAAACCCTATACTGTTTCCTAAACTATTATAGCGGTTTCTATTCTAATCAGGTATACATAATTTTTACCCTCTTACCTCTTACCTCTTACTTCTTCTGAATTCACTGTTCCCAGATCCGCTGTTCCCTGTTCCCTAAAAAAATATACCTCACCTCATTGAAAACCACTATATAACGACTCATCAAAATCCTCTGACATTTTCACTAACA
>NZ_JAAHIG010000548.1:0-4515 GCF_010692305.1 Moorena sp. SIO4G3
TTTGGCAAAAGGCTTTCCCTATACAAACTGAGCGAGAACCTGGGACGTCAAGTTTTTTGCTCACACTAATCATATAAAGTGATTTTTGTCAAGTTTTTTGTAAAGAAATATGTTTATAAAGCATAGCCTACAAACGAGGGCACTCCCCAAGGTGGAATAATATCCCCACTTCTGGCGAATATAGCCCTTCATGGAATGGAAGAACGAATTAAAACCTATGCTGAAACAATAAAATTAAAAGGAAAACAAAGGAGAAGTAAAAGCCAGAAAAGAAGCAGCATAAACCTAATTCGATATGCAGACGATTTTGTCATAATGCACAAAGACCAGGAAGTGGTAGAAGAATGTCAAAGAATCATTGAGGTTTGGCTGAAAGATATAGGCTTGGAATTGAAACCTAGTAAGACGAAAATTACCCACACCTCCGACGGATTTGATTTTCTCGGATTCAACATCCGACAATATAAGGTAGGAAAACATCAGTCTAAACAAGGTTTCAAGACCTTAATCAAACCATCTAAGAAGAAAGTGAAAGAATATTACGAGCGGCTTTCAGAAATCATTGAAAGACATAAAGCCGCTCCACAAGCTGCATTGATTAGCAAGCTCAAACCCATAATAACAGGTTGGTGTAATTACTACAGCTCCGCTGTCAGTAAGGAAACCTATTCCAAATTAGACCACCTACTCTGGAACAAACTTCAAAGATGGGGATATAGGAGACACCCTAACAAATCCAAAACCTGGACAAACAAGAAATACTGGGGGACTAAGGTAGAAAAACCCAAGAAACCCTGGGACGCACCGAAAATTGACAATTGGGTATTCATGACCGATAAGGAGAATTACCTTCCCAAGCACGCCAAGACTAAAATAGTCAGACACGTGAAAGTTAAAGAAACCCGGAGTCCATTCGACGGCGACCTGATTTATTGGAACACCAGAATGCAGAAACACCCTGAAATGACCAGTCAAAAGGGAAGACTTTTGAAAAGGCAAAAAGGGGTATGTGCTCATTGTGGTCTCATTTTCAGGGATGAAGATTTGATGGAGAAGCATCACATAATACCACGTTCACTCGGTGGAGACGACTCAGACAAAAATCTAGAGTTACTTCACCTACATTGCCACGACGCAAAGCACGGAAAGAAAACCGACTCATCCGAGTTAGATACCAATCCGTTCTAGAGGTACCAATGACAATGGTTCCTATGATGAGGAGCCGTATGACGGGAAACTGTCACGTACGGTTTTGAAGACGAGCCAGATGTGAGGCGACTCCCTGGCTTAGTTTAATAATACCACCGCAACAATAGCAGTCGTAACCCACAGCGGAACTGTAATCCATAGAGAGGTGCGACTCGTTAGCTATAAACCCTACATAACAAAGGTTGGGGGGACTAGCTGCTTGGTTCATCCGAACCATGACAACTTGATAACCATGGAGGTGTAAATCCTCCCCTCGTGAAATCCGAGTGACAGCCCTACCCTGATTTATGAATTTAACAAACTCATGAATTGATGCAAGGGTCGAACAGTGAAGCACTGCTAACCAAATGTGGTGTTAGTAACAGGCAAAGGACTCATGGGTACGCAAGGAAGGTACGTCTGAATCATCGTAAGGATTACGTAGTGAAACAGGTTGATACACTACAGACAAAAGTCAATGGAATATGGTTTACAAGGCTTTCTCATCTTGTAAAGATTTCCCATATATTCCCGGTGAAAAGTACCACCCTAAAAGTCCACAGAATGGTTATCAGGAACGAGATAACCCTTATACATACTCTCAGAAAGGTCGAATATTCTGAGTAGGTAGTTAGCCGTAAGTAGTATGAGGGCAAGATTGAGTCAAAAGCCAACGCCTGGGGTAATGCCCAGGATATGCTGACAGACTCACGTTATAGGAAATGGTATGGATGTAAGTAGCAATGAATAAGTCTAAAACTCGGGGGTTCGCCCCACAGTCGGAATGGAACAAAGTCAACTGGCGAAAGCTAGAAATGACAGTGTTTAAGTTGCAAAAACGTATATATCGAGCCTCTCAACGTGGTGACGTGAGCGTGGTAAGAAAACTCCAAAAGACATTGATGAAATCTTGGTCAGCCAAAATGATTGCGGTCAGACGGGTTACCCAGGAGAATAAAGGCAAAAAGACTGCCGGAATAGACGGGATAAAAGCTTTAACCAATAAGCAGCGTCTCGCCTTAGTAGCCAGCCTAAAAGTCTCAAAAAAGGCACAACCTACCAGAAGGGTCTGGATTCCCAAACCCGGAAAGAAGGAAAAACGACCTTTGGGGATTCCAGTCATGTATGACCGTGCTCTACAGGCACTTACCAAACAGGTTCTCGAACCCGAATGGGAAGCCAAATTTGAACCCAACTCCTATGGGTTCAGACCAGGACGCTCATGTCATGATGCCATAGAAGCAATATTCACGGCAACCAATCGTATGCCTAAATGGGTGCTCGATGCGGATATTGCCAAATGCTTCGACAAAATCAACCACGATGCACTCCTAACTAAATTGAATACTTATCCATCCATGAGACGTCTAATAAAGTCCTGGTTGAAAGCCGGTGTGATGGATAATGGGACGCTCTTCCCTACAGATGAGGGTACTCCTCAAGGTGGAGTCATCTCTCCACTTCTGGCGAATATAGCCCTCCATGGAATGGAAAAAAGGATTAAACAATATGCCGAATCAATGCCCGGATGTAAACGGGACAATAAGAGAGCGTTAAGTTTAATCCGATACGCAGATGATTTTGTCATTATGCATAAAGACCAAACCGTGGTAGAAGACTGTCAAGAAATCATTAACATATGGTTGAAAGACATGGGACTGGAACTAAAGCCAAGTAAAACAAGAATAATCCATACATATAACGGATTTGACTTCCTTGGATTCAATATCCGTCAATATAAGGTAGGAAAAAACCACTCTAAACAAGGCTTTAAAACCATTATCAAACCATCCGAAGACGCAATTTCAAAGCATTATGGGCAACTCTCAAAAGTCATAGATAGACACAGAGCTGCCCCACAGGAGGCATTAATAAGCCACCTAAAACCTATTATACGTGGATGGTGCAATTATTACAGAGGAGTATGTAGTAAAGAAACCTTCACAACAGTAGGACATATGCTCTGGAACAAACTCCGAAGATGGGGATACAGGAGACATCCCAAGAAATCAAGAACCTGGGTATACAAGAAATACTGGGGAACCAAAATAGAAAAGGCTAAGAAACCATGGGAACCTCCCAAGGTCGATAATTGGGTATTCATGACTGATGAGGAAAATTATCTTTCAAAACACGCCAAAACTAAAATTGTGAGGCATACAAAAGTCAAGGAAACCCGTAGCCCCTATGATGGCAACCTTATTTATTGGAACACCAGAATGAGAAAACATCCTGAGATGACCAGTCAAAAGGGAAGACTTTTGAAAAGGCAAGAAGGGAAATGTGCTTATTGTGGTCTCACCTTTAGAGATGGAGATTGGATTGAAAAACATCACATAATACCACGCGCTAATGGTGGAAGTGACCTAGATGAGAATCTAGAACTTCTCCACTTACATTGCCACGATAAAGTTCACGGGACAAAAGTGAATACTAAGGAATTAGATGAAAATCCATTCTAAAGAATTGAACAAAAGTCCATGGAAACGAGAGAAGGTACCAATGACAGTGGTTCCTATGATGAGGAGCCGTGTGATGCGAAAGTGTCACGCACGGTTTTGGAGACGAGTCAGTGGGGTGACTCACTGGCTTAGTTTTAATTTTATTCATCCTGGGAGAGACATAGACCGCAGGGACAAGCGACTAAAATCTGTATCTGTACGGGCATCTAAGACGATGGGAAAGGCTGGAAAACTCCATAAAGGTTTCTGCTCTAAAACCTATCAAAAAGCCGCACGAATCAACAACCAAATTGGCCACATCGTTTCTAAGCGAATTGTTCAGATTGCTGATCAGTTTAACTCTGAGGCTATTGTTTTTGAGAACCTTAAGGGATGGAAGCCAAAAGGTGGAAGGAAAAGGTCTAACCTCCGGCAAAGGTTCCATGGATGGCTAAAGGCAAAAATTCGCGATTTTACGCTTGAGAAATGGGCTGAGTTAGGTGGAAAAGTAATAGAAGTTGTGGCGGCTTACACCTCCAAACTCGCCTTTGATGGCTCCGGTATAGTAAAGAGAAATTCAAAAAAATACTCTCTAGCAACCTTCGCCTCAGGTAAGCGCTTTAATGCTGATCTAAATGGAGCTTACAATATCGGCGCTAGAGGTGTTCTTAAACTCGTTCGTAGGTGCGGCTTGTTTTGAGTAGGAGGTACTCATGAAAGAGTAAGGTATGACTCAAGTAACTCGCGGGGATAACCCCAAAAAGTTATAACTGTGTGCGGCTTGTTCTGAGTAGGAGCCTCCCTCGTGCGGGAGAGGTATGACTCAGGTAACTCGCGGGGACAACCCCAAGAATTATAACTGTTCATCCGGATGGCGGTGCAAACC
>NZ_JAAHIG010000549.1:0-4411 GCF_010692305.1 Moorena sp. SIO4G3
AACTAAAAGACCGCATCCACTCTTGTCCTCATTGTGGTTATGTAGCTGACAGAGATGTAAATGCGGCGATCAATATATTGAATTTGGCGGTGGGGCATCCCGTCACAAGTAAAGCTTACCGAGTAACCGAAGGGATACCTGGTGTTGGTAAGAAGCCCACACTGTAATCTTTGATGAGCGTGTGGGAGTATGTCACGCAAATTCTTAAGGGGGTCAACTAGAAATGGATCAAGTTGGCGACTCAAGTTAACCGGTACATTAGAATCGATCGGGAAGAAGCGACGCCAGTCAATCACCCAATCACTGGGAATAGGAACGATTTGACCGGATTGAGCAGTGAATAAAAACAGCAGTTGTAAGGTTGCAGGAGTTACCCCACCAGGACGAGAAGTAAACACTCGATTGTAGTCATAATCCGCACGGATCATGCTGTGTCCGAGACGATAAGCTGCTACAGAGAATTCCACAGGCATGAACGGATCCTGACCAAACTTGAAGAAGCGCCGACCGCCTTCAAGTACTTCTATTAGCTGCTTCTGGTCAATGACGCGAGACAAGAAATCGAACAGTACAATCCACTGATAGTGCCAAACTACCAATTCTCGGGCTGCCTCAAAGGTAGACTTGCCCATGATAGAGTCTGCTTGAATGCTGCCATCACGGATGCCCTCAACTATCTTGTTGTGAAACTTCAGGAAAGCTAGGTGGGTCTGGGCAACAATTAAATTTTCATCATTACGGGGGTCACCAATGATGGCCAGAGTACTAGGAGAACGAGGCAAATCGTTGGGCAATTCTGTGGGAATAGACGAATCGCCACCACCAGGTCGTTGGTTGGTTTTGCCAATTAAAAACAGATCTGAGTCATCGATTTGGTAGAGATAGGGTTGAACATCAGGACCAGAACCATACAGACTATCAAGATCCAGCTTTGGCGTGCGAAAATTTTTCACCGCCAAGGGGTCAACCATCATATCTCCGAGAGCAGTGGTATCGAAGGTAATGTCATGATCGATGAATTGACCCAAATAAGTGTAACCAGCAGGTACATTGATATTATCGCCCTTTGGATTATTAGGGTCAGTATCATTCATGGCGTTCCCCAGCTGAGTCAAACCCTCTTCTGAAGGGGTGAAAGCAGGTAGATTAGGAAACATTCTGCCAAACTTACCTGTGGGGGCAAATTCACTGGGGGGTTGATGTTCACCCTTGCGAGGACCAAATCCATGGCGTCTTAACATAATTCTGCTGCTTTTATAGCTGTTTTTGTGGTTTATATATCCACTATGAGCTAAGCAACTGATTGATAACAGTACCCTCGAGGGTGAAATTTTTGGCAAGGATATGTTGTATAGTGCTACGGGCAAGTCAGACCTCAGAAGTCAGTCTAAAGAAGGTGGGCAGTGCATCAAACCGACCAGATCAGCTCGGCTTTGGGCGTTACTACAGCAACTAGTTCCCATGGATAAGGTCTAAACTGGGTTGTTAATGACTGCTATATCGGTGCCTGTTTCATCGTAATCATCCACTAAAACCATTAGGAGCAACTTATGAGCGTTGTGGCTGCCAGAAAATACCCTGATAAACTAGTTTTTGCCTCCGATAGCATTCGGCTGTCAGGATACCTCAAGCAAACTCACCGTGTGACTGGGGATGAGTGGGGCAAGCTATTTGAAATCAATAACATGATTATTGGCGGCGTCGGTTATACTATGGAATTGAGTTTCATGCAAATATTTGCCAGAAACCATTCTCCAGCCGCTCCTACCGTTGAGGCTGTTCTCGATTTTATTGTGGAATTTTATAGTTGGGCAAAGGATAAAGACGATACCTTTGGTCGCAGGAATGAATATTTGTTAGCAGTAGAAAGGGATATTTTTTGTATAAGTGATGGCTATCTTGTGGATAAAATTAATGAATTTGGTGCCATTGGTGCTGGACAAGATTATGCTCTGACCGCAATGTACTTAGATAAAACCCCTGAAGAAGCAGTAGCGATTGCTAATGAGCTTTGCGTGTATTGCTCTCCTCCCATTAATGTGATTACTAAGGAAATCAGCGACATCTGACTTGGGTATAGTGCTGAGTACTAAGCTTTTTTGACGGTTGACGGTTAGCTTTGACACTCCCCGCTTTAAAAAGACGGGGATTCCTAGATCTGCGACCGGCCTTAAACCTCCGTGTCCAAATGGCAATATCTAAACCTGAATCCCGTCAAGACCAAGATTCTAGTCAGTTCACGAAAGACCCAGCGGGCTAGTCTCCTTAGGCGTTTAGTTACTTTTTGAAAAGTGCCTTATAAAATCCGTTACTTTCCCGTTTCACTTAGTTTCGGCGTGCCCCGCCGTACTTTTTTATCTCAAGTTGTGATCTTGCTGGGTTCACACACCAATTGTTGGTTGATGATTGGGTTTTTAAGGAGGATTTTCCCTACCCTCCGGGCATTGTTACAGTCGATGTCCCCTATTAAGGGAAGCACCTCTGCTTCAGAACCGTACGTGAAGTTTTCGCCTCATACGGCTCCTAGATATCCTATCCTTTCGGGTTGCTCCAATGTAGTTGTTGGTGACAGCTTTGATGTACTGCCACTAGGTTCTTAGGTTTCCAATTGTCGTGGTTTCCATCGACGTGATGAAGGTGTACAGATTCGTCCTCTAAGAACTTTAGTCCACAATGTCCACAGGAATGGCGTTGTCTTTGTAAAGCTTTAGATGTAGCATCGGAGTATAACCTTGAGTTTCGGTTACTCCAATAGACTAGGTCGCCGTCGTAGGGTGACTTAGTCCCCTTTACGTTTACGTGTTGGTTTTGTTTGTATCCTACCTTAGGGAATCCCTTTTTACATAATTCTGTGGCTTTATACCGGCTTATCTTTTTTTCTTTTCGGAATTTTCGATTTGCGGTTTTTGCCATGAACCATAGGGAGTCGCGGGAACTGCTCATATCGCAGCTACTGTGGTAGTTTCTCCATCCGCGAACGATTGGGGCTAGTTTCTGTGCTTTTATTTGAGCACCATAATTCGAGTTGTTGACTACGGCTTTAATCTTCTTCCGTATGTTCCGGTGGTTTTCCTCTGAGGGAATTGACCGGAATTTTCCGTTTTTCTGAACGCGGAAGTTCCACCCCAGGAAGTCAAATCCGTCTGTCGTTTTAGTCAGCTTGGTCTTTTCTTCACTGATTTCCATCCCACGCTCTGCTAAGAAGGCTTTGACTTTGTCTAGTATCTTCTTCGCGTTATCTTTTGGCTTGAGAATGAACACCATATCGTCGGCGTAGCGCAGACTTGGGTGTATATCTTCTATTCCATTAAGTGCCACATTTGCTAATAGCGGACTGACTACTCCCCCTTGAGGGGTACCATGTTCCGGGAATTCTGGGCTTACCCCTGATTTTAGACATCTGAATATCCCTTGTTTTATTTGCTTTGGGGCTATCAGTTGGTCCATTATACAGGAGTGGGATATACGGTCAAAACATTTTTTGATGTCTAATTCAATGATTCGCTTTTCTATACCGTTGCAACTTGATTTCAGATGTAGTTGTAGGCGTTTTTGCACGTCTTGTGCGCATCTGCCTGTTCTGAACCCGTAGCTGTCGGCACTGAACGTAGCCTCGTGGGCGGGTTCTAGGGCGAATTTGATTAGACATTGCCATGCTCTGTCGGCTATGGTTGGTATTTTCAACATCCGGGTTTTCCCGTTCTTCTTAGGGATTGGGATTTCCCGTAATCCACTATGCTTCCAGTCGTGGGCATAGTGTTTCAATGTTTCAACCAGTTCCATGCGTTCTCTGTAGTTGAGGCTTGACAAACCATCAACTCCAGCCGTTTTCTTGCCCTTGTTGAGTTGTGTCACTTGACGGGCGGCCAAAAATTGAGCTGAACGGGATTTCAGAATCAGTTTCTGTAATGACCGGGCTTTTTTCAAGTCCCCATCTCGAACCGCTTTGTACACTCTCTTCTGTAGGCGGAAAAGGTTTTGGCGGAGTTTCTTCCACTTTTGGCTCTTCCAGAGGTCACTATGTTTTGACATGTGTCTACCTATGCTCTCAGGCGAGTTTGTGTATTCTGGATACCCGCAGCCAGTTGTTTGACTGCATCCTACCCGACAGTAGGGATTAGGTCTGGCATGACTTACTGAGGTTCGACTACTCCTCAGACCTATGTTTTGCTGTCGTTTTTACTCGTTCCGTTTATCAGATTGTTATGACGATTTAGGGCAGTCCAATTAGCCTATCCTCTTCTCGGAGATTACGATTACCAGAAGAAAGGCATCGTGAGAATGTAGGGGATAAAGTCTCGCATCATGTGGTTCCCAGATTGCGGCTTCCTTATCAGACTCTTTTCAAGGACTTTCGTTAATCTACCCATGTCGTCTCCCTTTTAGCGGCAGTGTGGCTAATCTGTTTCAC
>NZ_JAAHIG010000055.1:0-35094 GCF_010692305.1 Moorena sp. SIO4G3
CGTACCTTCCACAGCAATAACAGTGGCAATAATACCTTGCTGCTGGTTATAGAAACATTGATGAATAAAAGCTAAGGGATTAAGGGTATTATCTTGATTTAGAGGCTCAATCAAGACGTTTAGCACACCGTTACAACCCAGCCCAAATCCCCAGATAATGTCCTCATCAGCAGTGGTATCATAAGTGACGACTATGGGTTTTCCATCTGGCATCAAAACGCGAGTATGCTCAAATACATCATTTTCCAAGCAACCACCGCTAATGGTTCCTAGCATTTTACCAGTTGATGTGATCAGCATGCGCGCACCAGGTTGGCCATAGCTAGAGCCTTGAACATTGACAACAGTAGCAATAAATACTTGTTGATCGTTGTTTTGACTGTGTACGAATGCTGCTAGAATAGAATTTAGCTCTTTCATCTTGGCTGCTGGACACTCCCGTTAGAGGTTGTCTGAGAAGTCTCATTTGCTACATCCAAGCCCCCTAAATCCCCCAATTTTGGGGGACTTGTAGAAGCAAATAGACTCTTGTTCCCCCCAAAGTTGGGGGGCTAGGGGGGCAAAATTCAGTATAAAACAACTTTTCAGATATCCTCTTATAGCCAAGCTTAACAATTTGGGCTCAATGATGTAAAGTAAAAATTTTTGTGGCTTTTGTGGAGATCTTTGATGACGAGAATATTGTATTATCACCAGCAATCCAACTTTTCTAGGAAAATTCGCATCTTGTTAGCTGAAAAAAAAATAGATTGCGAACTCAAAGACGTTAATCTTAAGAATAAACCGTCTGAATTTATTGAAATTTCTCCCATTGGTAAAGTCCCTGTGTTTGTAGAACAAGATGGTACAGTTATTTGGGATTCTACATTAATTGCAGAGTATTTAGACGAAACTTATCCACAACCTCGTTTTTACCCAAGTAATCCTCGAGAACGGCTTGAGTGTCGTAAATGGGAAGAATTAGCAGATAATTTAGGTGATAATATTATCAACTTATGGCTACTAAATTTGACCAATAATCTCGAACCGACTCCCTACCGAACAAAACTAGAAACGTCAATTAATTGCCTTTTACCAATTTTTGAGCAACAATTAGCCCAATCTCAATACTTATTAGGTGATGACACATGGACAGTAGTGGATGTAGCAGCATTATGTTCCATGGGTTACTATAGCTTTCGCTTAAATGAAGATTGGGTTTTGCAATATCCTAACATAGGAAATTGGTTCGATAAATTACACGAGCGTGAGTCGGTAAATTCAACTGTTCCTATGCCGTTAAATTAAGTATGAAACACCAGACAAACGGACAATAAAAAACTGAAATTTAGAGGCTTCTGATCAGCAAATGCAGGAGCATTCACAGATGAGTAGTGAATAATTACAGGATTGGGTTTTTAATTACAAGCCATCGTCAGCGTTAATTGAGATTAAAATGAATCACTACTACAAAAAAAATGTTGTGATTATCGGAGGGGGGCCTGCAGGATTAGGGGCAGCTTTAATGTTAGCCCAAAGAGGCTGGAAAAATATTACGGTTATTGAAAAAAGACCCTCAGCCGACTATTACGAACCGGATAAATCCTTTAGTTATCAAATTGATGGCAGGGGGCAAAAATTAACCGATTTATTAAAACTAACGCCCAAACTAGCTAATGTGAGTGTCCCTAGTACTGACTTTTACTTTACTCTCATTCAAAAAGACGGCACACGAAAAACAACGAAACTACCCATTGCTGATTCTAAACGCAAAACTGCCTACTGGCTGCCCAGAGCATCTTTTATAGAGTTACTTTACCAAGAAATTAAACACTATTGGCAAGATGAAATTAAGGTTTTATTTAATACTGAATGTATAGAGATTAAACAACATTTAGAGCATTTAGAAATTATTACCCAATCTAGGGACAATAAACCATTGACACTGACTCCTACTCTGTTAGTGGGTTGTGATGGTTTAAATTCTATTGTGCGTCAAACTCTGCATGAATGGGAAAAAGGTCAATCAAATTCCTTTGAAATGCAAAAGTTTTCTTCTCCTAGTTCCGGTTTAAAATATAAAGTTCTCACCTTACCTCCTCAATTTCCTCTATCAGAACAAGAAGGAGATGTAGCACAATCTACAATGGCTTATGCCATTCGGTCTACTTTTAAAGAGCGCAAAAAAGCAATTAATCTGGGTTTATTACCCTTGAAAAATCCGAATCAACCCAGAACTGCAAATATTATTACCTACCCTGATCATCAAATCTGGCAACTAGAAACCCCAGTAGACGTTGAACAATTCCTGAAACAAGCATTTCCTCAGATTCCCCTGGAAAAAATTATTGACCCTGAAGAAATAGCCAGATTCACATCCAGTGAGGGGGGTAAATTTCCGATTCCTCAATATTGTTCAGGATTGTATCAAATCTGGGGAAACCCTGAAGAGAGTCAAGGAACAGCCGTAATTTTATTAGGAGATGCAGTTCATTGTTTTCCTCCTGACATTGGACAAGGCGTTAATTCTGCTTTAGAAGATATCTATATTTTCCAGGAAATATTATCCGAAACTAAAGATAATCTTTCTGAAGCACTTCCTCGCTATCAAAACCTACGCCAACCCGATATTAAATCCTTAATTCGTTTAGGACAAATTAGTTATCCTTGGCAATATAATCAAGACCCTTTACGGAAAAAAATATGGAGTATTAACTTTTTTATGCGCTTATTATTGAATCGTTTATTTCCTTTTTTATTTAATACCCATTCGTTCATAATGATTCAAAATCATGAATTATCTTACTCGGAGATTCTTGCTAAAAGTAACAGGACTACTCAAGTGTTATCGATATTGGGAGGATTGGCAATATTGACTTTACTGTTGAAACTTATGAATTAGAATAATTTTTTCTGAATTAGTGCGAACGGCAGTTAATCAAAAAGAAGTAAATTGGAGGTGGGGGGCGACATGATAGCTAAAATGTAGACTGTATAAGCTTCAGAGGTCTCATACCTGTCTTGATGCAAAGCGCGAGTGGTTTGAATTTACCGTAAGATAGGGTCGCCTTGTCTTGATGCAAAGCGCGAGTGGGGGAAACCCCCTGTTCCGAAGCTGCATCGCTATTAAAAAATATTTAACCATGCATCTGCATAACCTGCTAACTATAAAGGCGACCCTATCTAAGGTTTTGTCTCCGGGGGCTCAAGCAGGGCTGTTTCTTGCGTCCGACTAAAACGTGATTGGTAGGGAGGTGGGGAGATAGGGAGGTGGGGAGATAGCGGTGCGACCCGTGGCGAATTTAATTACGGGTCAAGTGCACCGTCGGAGAATTTTTATTAATAAAAAGGTATTTTTAACCTTAAAAAAACCTTCTACCTAGCACCCCAACGCCCTTTCAGCAGATTGACTTGACAATTTATTCATGAAAATGAAACAGCCCTGCCTCTACAGGGCGGGGTAGTTCATTTCTCATCTAATTGAACCTCCCCATCCTAAGAGGAATGGGGATTCCCAGGCACAACCACCGTTGGTTGTTATCTCCATGGGCGTAACTTTCCCGCGCACCGAGGGTAGCTGAGTAGGGTCAATACCCAGTTTTTTTTGAGACCCTTACTTTTTATATTAACACTATTTGAGAGGGAAAAGAATACCCCGACCTCTTAGGTCGGGGTATTCTTTTCCCTCTCAAACTCTCCCACTCTGATAAAAACGGTAAAACAAATAATCATCTCGGAAAGGATGATCATCTGCGACATGATGAATAATACCTCGATTAATCAGTATCTGTCCAATAGCCACTGCATCTTCCCGAGTAGAATTACACCGTTTCACCAACCAATCTACGGCTTCTGACCCAACAAAACAGCATCCATAGCTATTGAGACGATAGCGACGGTCTTGAATATCCAACCCTCCTGGTTGACGCATTTCCTCGACCAAGGTTTCAATGTCTAGTGTTATCATATCCTCTTGGAAAGGGGCCGTAGGGTAAGAGTCTTGATCTAGGTCATCGATCGGCTCTAGGAAACCTGAAACTAAGGAATCCTGGGTGGGCTCAGACTGATACCCATTGGGAATATAGAGTTGGTTTTCTGGCGGTTTTGGCTGACGCTCCCCCAGCCAAGCGGTCAGCAATTTCTCTAACTGAGGCGATCGCACATGGAGGTCCCGTTGAGGAAATGGTATATGGATATCATAGCGACGCAGACTTTTCTCAATCCGGTAGTTGAGGTCACTCTTGATTTTAGGCTGCCGCTTGGGGTCTCCAGTCCAGACCAACAGCTCAAACTTGAGGGCACTCTCACCAAATTCCTGAAACCAAACTTGGGGATAGGGCCTCAGTAATACTTCCGGGTGACTCTTCGCAGCTGCCAACAGTGCCTTCTTGACCTGCTCCACATCAGATCCGTAAGCCACTCCTACAGGAATCTTGAGCCGGGAAATCGGGTTACCGTGACTCCAGTTAATCACCTCAGTTTCTAAAAAGCGGGCATTGGGCACAATTATTGTCACTTTATCCAAGGTGCAAATCTCTGTACTGCGGGAACCCATTCGCTGCACAGTTCCCACCAAATCGTTGACCTTAATAAAATCCCCGAGTTGAATCGGTCGCTCTAGGGTGATAATTAAGCCACTGATAAAGTTGTTAGCAATATTTTGCACACCGAAGCCAATTCCCACCCCTAAGACACTAGCAAAAATAGTTAGGGAACTTAAATCCAACCCAGAACTTTGGAGTATGATAATCATGCCCAAAAACGTCAGGACATACTGGATCAGGGTAGCAATCACCTCTTGCACCCCTGAATCAGCGCCAGTTTTCCCCAAGATGTAACGCCTCAATAGCCTGGTGAGGGCACTAACCCCAAACCATAGCACAACGGTTAATACCACCAACAGCAGCACTTGGATCGCAGAATACTTGCTTTCTCCGGAACCAATTACAGGAGACTTGAGGAAGTTTAACAGTTCATAACGCCAACTGCGAACTTGGGGAAATAGGTCACTAATGGTTAAGATAACTGTAGTCCACAGGATAAGCTGTAACCCTAACAGGGCTGCCCCGAGAAATAATTTAGCTGGGTCGTGCCAAGGGAAAAAAGGCGAAGCCGGATTCCCTAGCCAGGAGGTCAGTTTCCCCAAGGCAAATTGCCTGAAGACCCGTAACAGCAAGTACAACAGGATTAACAACACCAGCACTATGCTTGTAAACCTTACTGCCTGACGACTATAATCTGGCATCCGCTGTCGTTTGCCCTGCCGGATTGCCCTTTCAATCAGCTTCTCCCATTTTTCGGCTTGCTCAAGAGGATCAGTATCAGGAATTTGATCGGCCTTGGTAATCGTGACCAGAATCCGCTCGGTAAACTTGGTACGAAGAATCCCCTCGTTTTGCCCGACATATTCAATGTCCACATATTCAGGTTTTTGTAGGGATTTCACCTCCCTTGCTAAGCGCTGATTGATCAGCTCGGCTCGCTCAGTAGCGCTAAAGTTGCCAGCGTTGCCCACTTGAAACAACTCAATACCATCCACCACCACAGGAGCTTTCTCCTTACCATTTGCCAAGAATTCCTGTGCTAAGGTAGAGGCTGGTAATAGGGTGAGCAGTAGGGTAAGTACACCTAGCAACACCAATACCAAGGAACGCCGAAGCCTAGCCCTTGGGAAAGGGTTAATGGAAAATCGAACATTGATAAGAGATTCCATAGGTTACTTTCCATTTAGCTCTCATTTTCCATAACATTAGAATCTCATCGCCTTTGGTTGAGGGCATTAGGTATTCTAGACTACCCGTTCTAGATGATGTCTAGAGGAATCGTTTTCCTCGTTTGGTATTGGTTTTAACCCCTCCAGCAGACCGCTGACCACGGCCCAGGTGCCAACTCCCATTATTAACAGTATCACTAAGCCAATCAACCAAACCACAGGTTTATTCTTGGGCAGAGAGTTGGAAACATTTTTCTCACCTAATAGATTCGTCTGGTCAAAGTTTTGTACAGTGGCGTTCAGGTCATTTTCCCGTTTCAATGTCGCTGTAATCTTGTAAGGACCAATTCGTAGGGTGTCCTTGCTTGAAAAAGGATGAATACCAGAGCGAATCTTCCGCCCGTTAATAAACGTGCCATTGGCGCTGCGGTCAGTAATATAGAGTTGGGTATTAGCCACTGTGATCAGGGCGTGATACCGGGAAATTTCCTTGTCAAGAAGTACCAGATGAGACACAGATTGACCTGCTAACTGTTCTGGCAAATGGTCATTTTCTCGACCAACAGCAATTGGCGGTCTCAGAACAGGTTTCTTTAACTCGCCGGTTTCTGGGTCTTCCCAGGTCAATTGAATATAAATCGGTTCAGCCAAGATTTCACTCCTGCTAACTAGAACATCGTGGATCAGTGCTGAGTAGGTCAGTGGTGAGTGCTGAATTTTGCTTAGCACATGAAATTTGTTTTGTCAACCATATCCACCGATGCTAAGGGGATGACAACAAGGGTGAAACTTAGATAGGGTGTCGGGTGTGGGGTTTTGGATCGGTCCTGGGTAGGAGCCAGTTCCCCCTGAGAGGGTGACAACAAGGCTAAACCCCATTGAGACCATGCTGTGAGCATCTCGTTAAACTGAGATAAATTAATTTTGAAGCACTGATTTTAACTATGCCTGATTTTTTGCCCATTGCTTACTTTCAGAACAAGTTTGTCCCTTTCGCTGACGCCAAAATCTCCATTGCTACCCATGCCTTGCACTACGGCACTGGAGCTTTTGGCGGATTACGCTGTATCCCTGAGCCGGAAAAGCCACAGCAATGTTTACTGTTTCGGTTAGACCGCCATTGCCAACGCCTAAGTAATAGTGCTCGGTTATTACACTACAATTTACCTGCTGATAAAATCAAGACTATTATCGTTGATTTTATAAAACAAAATCAACCAACTAAGTCGTTTTATATCCGCCCTTTTGTCTACACGTCAGATTTAGGAATTTCCCCGAGACTCCATAAGATTGACAAAGACTTTTTTGTGTATGGATTAGAATTAGGCGATTATTTATCTCCTGAAGGAGTTAGCTGTCGGATTAGTTCATGGTATCGACAACAAGACCAAAGTTTACCCTTGAGAGGTAAAATTAGTGGAGCTTATATTACCTCTTCCTTGGCGAAAACAGAAGCGGTAGAGTCTGGCTTTGATGAAGCCATTTTGATGAATTCTGAGGGGAAAGTCTCGGAAGCTTCTGGGATGAATATCTTTGTGGTTAGAAATGGGCAGCTAATTACCCCTGGATTCGATCAGGATATCCTAGAAGGAATTACTCGGGATAGTATTCTGACCCTTGCTAAAGACATGGGCTTGCCAACTATACAACGACCAGTCGATAAATCAGAACTATTTATTGCGGATGAAGTATTTCTGAGTGGGACAGCGGCAAAGATCACCCCAGTTAAACGAATTGAAAACTATCATTTATCTCCAAACAGACCAATAACCGACAAGCTCAAGGAAATGCTAGCAAAAATTACCGAAAATCGGGAACCGAAATACAAAGACTGGGTGTATACGGTTAATATTGATAATTAAACTAAAGTTAGGGTTATAGAACCCTGTAAACCTGTAGCGACTTCTGGGATGGCGATTATAATCAAAGCTAAACTATGAACAATAAACTGATAAATTCCCCAAACCCCTTAGGCGGTCGCTACAAAATTATCAGCAAGCTGGGAGCAGGTGGCTTTGGTCAAACGTTTCTGGCACAGGACTTGCACTTGCCAGGAACTCCCCAATGTGTGATTAAACAGCTCAAACCCCAGGTGAGCGATCCTGAGTGTTTGGAAATTTCCAAACGCCTATTTGAGCGAGAAGCCCAAGTCCTCTACCAGCTGGGTAACCACGATCAGATCCCCCAGTTGCTGGCGCATTTTGAGGAAAATCACGAGTTTTATCTGGCGCAAGAATTTATTGATGGAGAACCCCTCAACCAAGAAATCCGTCAGCCTTGGGAATCAAATCGAGTGATTGCTCTGTTGCAAGATATTCTACAAGTCCTAGTATTTGTCCATGAGCAACGTGTGATCCATCGTGATATCAAACCCCCAAACCTGATCCGCCGCCGCAAGGATAATAGAATTGTCATGATTGACTTTGGGGCAGTTAAGCAAGCTAGCACCCAGATTATCGATCCGGAAACAGGCCAAACCAAAACCATTGCTATTGGCAGTTATGGCTACACCCCCAAAGAACAGTTCGGTGGCAATCCTCGTTTTAGCAGTGATGTCTATGCCGTGGGTATGGTAGGCATCCAGGCATTAACCGGAATTCATCCCAAGTTCCTGAAAGAAAACTCCGAAACAGGGGAAATTAACTGGCGCGATCGCATCCCAGTTAACACCCAAGTTAACTCAGAATTAGCGGATATCCTCGACTGTATGGTGCGCTATGATTTCCGTGACCGCTATCCGACCGCAGTAGAAGCCTTGGCAGCAGTTCAGAGGCTAACTGCTGCACCAACAATAGCTATGTCTGCTACAGTTCCGGAAGAGACTGTTTCTGTTTCAGCAACATCAGCACAAACCCAGGCCAGATCAGAGATCATCCGAAGATGGTTAATGAAGCCTTGGTTGATGATTACTGTCTTAGCAGGGATGGGTATTGGTATTTCTGTGATCGGAACTAAGACTTTTCTAGTTCCCAAACCTGTCAGTCAAACTGACACCCCTAAGGATACCGTTGCCGAAAGTTCGACCACCAGCTCTGAGTCAAAACCTGCAACCCCAGCGGTAGTTAGCAACACCCCTGAAAGTACGACTACCACCTCAGTCCAAAAAACTATTCCTGAATCGGATACCGAATCAGCTGCGAAATCGACATCTAACCCGCAAACACAACCAACTGCAACAGAATTAAACAGCCAAGGGGAGAGCTTGCGGCAAGCAGGAAAGTACCAGCAAGCACTGATGACTTACGACAAAGCGATCGCAAGGGACTCAAATTTAGCTGAAGCTCATTGGGGTCGTTGCTATAGCCTCAATTCCTTGGGGCGTACTCAAGAAGGACTGGCTGCCTGCGATCAAGCCCTTGCCCTTAAACCTGACTACCCAGAAGCATTGTGGAGTAAAGGTGCAGCTCTCGAATCGCAAGACACCCTAGCAGCCCTAACTCTATACGAGCAAGCGATCGCTATCAAGCCCGATTTTGCTGACGCCTGGATTAACCGAGGAGTAGCCCTCCATAAACTCGAGCGCTACAGTGATGCCATAAAAGCATATAATCGGGCAACTAAACTCAATCCTAATTCTGCCGATGCTTGGAGTAATTTAGGGGCAGCCTATTGGGCCAAAGGTCAATACAAGGAAGCAATCAATGCCATGGAAAAGGCACTTCAAATCCAGCCGAATCACCCCAATGCTAAGAATCTGCGTCAGCAGGCAAGGGAACAATTAGGCCGTTGATCACTCAGGAAAAATAAATATTTGATAAAGATTAGATATTTATTTAAATATCTGATAAAGATTTTGGGTTTTGGTCTTAGAAACGGGAAAATCCTCTACTATTACGTTTAATTGGTATTAAGCATTAGACCGGATAGCGCTAGGGATTAAATACGAAAACCTAACACCTAACACCTTATCCTAATTTTCAAAACTAAATTGACAGAGTACTAGGATTGCGATTGCAATCCCTAATTTTAGTTAACTAATTTTACTTAACTGTGCATCACCATGAAACTGAATACACCAGCACTTGGAATAAGAGCAAATTGGCTCCAGAAGTGGATGCCGATCGGCTTAATTTTAGTAGTCGCTACTGGGTTGTACCTCTATCAACTCGGCACAGAAAGCTTATGGTACGATGAGCTATTTAGCATTAACAAAACCCAGAGTGGGATATCACTGCCTCCGAAGAATCTGACACGTCCCTTTTATTTCATGATCCTGTACATTTGGATGCAGTTTAGCACTAGCACCGTTTGGTTGCGTGGGCTATCTGTGATTTTTGGACTAGGCAGTATCTTCCTAATGTACCTGCTGGGTCGTCGCTTAGCTGGAAAGCCAGTTGGCTTGATTGCCGCCCTGTTACTAACCCTCTCACCTGTGTTTATCAACCATGCCCAAGAGGTAAGGATGTACACCCTGATCCCCTTCTTAAGTTTGGGGGGTACCTTAGCTCTCGCTCATGCCCTTGAAAATCCCAGGTTTGCTGCGATCAACTGGTGGGCTGTGGCCAGGTTTCTAGCCCTTGTGACTACTCCGGTTAGTGTGACCTTGTTTCTGCCAGATCTGGTATTAATTGCATGGCAGTTTCGTAATCAAAAGCGCCGATTATTTGCCTTTGGGATCAGGCTGCTGCTGATTGGGAGTTGTTGGCTTCCTTTAGTATCAGCAGTTAATGAGTCTTCCACTAAATTCCTCAAAGGTTGGGTAACACAATACCCAAAACCCAACATTATCTTAATTGTCTCTGAAGTCACCCACTTGACAGCTTTCTGGCCATTGAGACACTTACTAGGGTCAGGCATCAGTGCCAACGACCTGATGAAACAGCTCAATCAGCAGTCTATCATGGAGTGGCTTGTGGAGCATGTGTTAACCTCAAATCTTGTACCTTTGTTCTATTACATGGCATATACGGCCATGGCAATCGGCTTGCTTGCGATCGCTTTATTGAGCAGGCACCCCTCAAAAAAACTCTGGTGGATTAAAGTGTGGGCATTATTACCTGCCGGATCTATCTTATTGATATCCTATGTTTCCAGTTCCATATGGAAAGCTCGCTATCTACTAATTGTATCCCCCTATTTCTTAATTCTTCTAGCAGCAGGCTTGATGCAAGTTTGGCGTTGGCAACGTCGAGTGGCTGTTTTAGTAACTCTGATCTACGCCATAGCAGTGGGTAGTGGTCTAGTGCATTACTACACAACGTTGTATCGTGTAGCAGGTGGTGCGCCAACTTGAGACTTTATTAATATATAGCAATTGTCATAATCATCAGGTACACAGTATTTTTTTACCACTACCATCGATACCCGCGCCCGTAATCATTACTAAACAAACTATTACCCCTACTCCCTACTCCCTACTCCCTACTCCCTAATCCCTAGAAATTTGTACCTCACAAAACTAAAAACTGCTCTATTACCCTTAATCGGTGGCATCCTGATGGGACTGACACCATCACCAACAGAAGCTTGGCCTCTAGCTTGGATTGCCCTAGTGCCGCTATGGTTCATAGTAGTCAGGGGTCAGAGTATTCGTGGCAATGCTTTATCTGGTCTGATCTGGGGTATCGGTTATCATGGCTTAGCTCTATCTTGGATTACTGGTATTCACCCCATGGACTGGATGGGGGTACCATGGCTAGCTAGTATTGCGATCGCATTATTATGCTGGATACTCATTACCCTCTGGGGAGCACTCCTAGTAGCTGTCTGGGCAATAGGAATCTCTATCACTCAATCAATTACAGCAAGTTTCGCCCCCCTAGCCCCCCAGCGAGCAATCCCTCGCTGGGGGGTTCTTGAGTTAAAGTCCCCCAGAATTGGGGGATTTAGGGGGCTTGCAGCTAAAGGTAATGAGGTCAATTCATCTGAAAACCGCTGTAAATTCCCATCCACCAAAGCGACACAACAACGTAATATAAATCCTGATATAAATCCTGATATAAATCTTCCTACCCCCACTCAAAACTATGTTATTTTAACCTCCTGCTTACGAGTTCTAATCGGTACAGGCTTGTGGTGTGGCATAGAAACCCTGTGGAGTATGAGTCCCCTGTACTGGTCTTCCTTAGCCTATACCCAAAGTCCCCATAACCTGATAATTTTGCACCTCGGTCAATTATCTGGTCCAATAACAGTTACAGCAGCTATTGTCGCCGTCAATGGTTTAATTGCTGAAAGCGGGTTAACCCTTAATCATTTGTTCGCGTTCGCGCAGCGTCGGCTTTGCCGAAAGCGTGGCCTTTTGGCCAAGGTTGGCAGGTTGAAGGTTGGCAGGTTGAAGGTTGACAGGTTCAAGGTTGGCAGCTTCAAGGTTGAAAGTGATCACAACAAGCTTGAACCTTCAACCTCTCAAAAACTTGAACCTTCAACTTCTCAAAACCTTAAACCTTCAACCCCTCAAAACCTTGAACCTTCAACTCCTCAAAACCTCCAACATTCAACCCCTCAAAACCTCCAACATTCAACCCTTTTGGGTATAGCAATCGGGTTATTAATTAGCTTACATCTGCTGGGATGGTTACTGTATAACCAACCAATTGAGCAATCAAAAGATTCTGCTATTAAAGTTGGTATTATTCAAGGAAATATCCCCAATGAAATCAAACTTTACTCCGCTGGCTGGCGGCGTGCTATAAAAGGTTACACTACTGGCTACCAGACATTGGCAGATCAAAAAGTAGACGCAGTGCTAACTCCTGAAACTGCCTTACCTTTTCTTTGGCAAGAACAGGTGCGCACTGTTAGTTCTTTCTACTCAGCAATTTTAGATAAAGGGGTTTTAGTTTGGGTGGGAGGCTATGGGCAAATAGGGCGTAGCTTTACCAATAGTTTGTTTACTGTCACCGGTACTGGTGAGACCTTCAGCCGTTACGATAAGGTCAAATTAGTGCCCTTAGGAGAATATATTCCTTTTGAAGAATTCCTAGGACGTTTAATTGACCGATTATCCCCTCTTGATGCTCACTTAGCAGCAGGTAAGCCTGACCAGTTATTAGAAACACCCTTTGGTCAAGCAGTGGTAGGAATTTGTTATGAGTCAGCTTTTCCTGAGCACTTCCGCTATCAAGTTGCCGCTGGTGGGCAGTTTATCCTAACTGCATCCAATAATGCCCATTACAGTAATACAATGCCTGCCCAGCACCATGCTCAAGATGTGATGCGCTCCATTGAAACAGATAGGTGGACAGTTAGAGCAACCAATACGGGCTATTCCGGTATTGTAGACCCCCATGGTAAAACACTATGGCTCTCGGGGATTAATACCTATCAGTTGCACGCAGATACGATTTATCGACGACAGACTCAGACATTGTATGTGCAGTGGGGGAATTGGTTGACTCCGGTGTTATTAGGGTTAGGGGGAATTGGCTGGTTGGTGTTGGGTTGGTTTGGAGTTAGTGTTGGCTTGGTAAATTAAACAGCATTGGATTTAATTTGCCTATTTCCTTGACAAGGTAGTAATAAACATGTAGTGGTTTTGCTGCAGTAAGCGTCAAGGTTTCCGGGGCTAAAATAACTCCTTTTGTACCACTAAGCCCCATTAGAGGAACTTCAAGTTTTAGCTCGTTTGCGACCAATAAACCTATAATAGGGAACTTTCAACCCAGGTAGGAATGGTAAATTTCCCATCTTTTCTGTCAAAGACACAGTATCAAATTTATGATGCAAGTAGCCTAGGCGATTGGGACAAAGAAAAACGTTATCCGTGGCAAACCAAATCGGCCAGAAGTGACGAGCTAAAAACGAATGACGTTGCCATCCTTGAGGGGGATGTTTGTGAGAGACGTAAAAATCCACAACCCCGATCATTCCCCCTGGCTTCAAAATCTTTTCAGCTTGCTCAATGGCCGCAAACCACTCGGGAATCATAGTTAAAGAATAGGAAAAAGTGACGATATCCGCCACCCCTTCTGGCGGTAAAAATTGAGTGATATCGGCTTCGACAGTGGTTACATTTGTCCAGCCGTGATCGGCTATTCGCCCTTGCGCCACTTTCAGCAGGGAAGGGGACAAATCCACAATGTAAATTTTACTAAAATTAGAGAGGCGATCAGCAATGGATTCCAAATTCGACCCCGTACCGCCCCCGAAGTCAACCCAGACACAGCCATTGCTATCGCTATCGGCAAGGGATTGATAAAGTTCTTCTCGTCCTTTTAGCAAACGCCGACGAAAGCGATCGTAATCCGTTGATTGAGTACGATAAAAGTTTTCCAATCGCTCTTGATGGCTATCCCCTCGGATCGGTTTGGCTAGATGATAAACCGTTTTGATATCGCTAATCAAGTCGGATAAAACGCTCATTTTTTCTCTTCCCTCGCCAGTGGAAATAGTTTTAAGCAGTCACCAAATCGGCGATGTAAAAACTGCCGTAGGTCTGGACGCGATCGCGTGGGTGCAATTGGTCAGCCAATTCAGTATTGTACATCAATAAGTCTGGTAAAAATCGGTCTTTACCGCCATAACGCACTTGCACCGAATCAAGGTATTCCACTTTGAATCCCCCACTGCGAAACAAAATGCGAGTTTTATCACTTGCTCTAGTCAAAATAGCTTGCCATTCTTTTTGCAATTCTTCGTGATTATACTGACTCAGCCAGTCCATGTGGTCGAGAAGCACGAAGCGAGAAATTCGAGCTTGACAATTTTCCAGAAAATTGGTTATTGTGCTATTTTCCACCTGAATGCGATCCACTAACCCGGATTTTAGGCGCAGGAAATTTTCTTCCTTTAAATATTGGGGACAGCAATCGGGGGAATATTCTCCATTCAGAAAAACTCGCCAAAAATAGTTATCTTGAATGGGGATCCGAGTAAAGACATTTTCGCACCGTTGGCGTACAAAGGTCGCGATACTTCCTTCGTCGAGATAGCGTTCCATCTGTTGACGTTGCTGTGCGGGAACACCGAGCATCCACAGGACTAAATCGCTATTGAGGAAGCGATAGAGATAATCTTTCCAAAATACAGGTTCAATCTCGCGCTGGTAAATTTCCTGGCGTTCTTCTGGGGTTTTGGCATTGAGAATGGCATCAAAACTGGGGCGAATTTTCAGGATGCGATCAATGTAGTAGTTAATAGCGAAAGCAAAATTACCCGTAGTTCCTCTAAAATAAAACGAGCGTCCGCTGTCGAATAATTTAGTTCCTTGTTTGTCCCAATACCCTTGCGATGGTAAAGATAAATGGGAGCGCAGCTTTTGAGTATAAATCTCGTTAAACTGCTCCAACCTACCGCGACCGAACAATTGAAAAAATTGCTCGAAATCCAGTTCTCGAATCGCCGCAATTTTGAGTTCTAGCAACGCATTTTGTTTGGGATTGACATCGATGGCGTAAATTTGTTTTGGTGCATCGAGAGCGTATTCCAAAGCGTTGCATCCCGCAGAGGTAATCACGACAACGGTATCGTCAGCTTGCAAGTTTAAGGCAACACGATCGAGTCTGGGATCTTCCCAGCAGGTAACGTAAACGAGATTCTGCTGATGTACCCAACTAAAACCGAGATATCGCCAGATATCTTTGATTGATTGCAATTTTAATAACACGGTTTAACCCTGATTAAATTTCCAGTAATACGGGAGCCTCAAAGCATCGAAAAGTAACTGCTTCTTGAGGTGTTTGCTGGCAAGCCAGAACCGAGCCATCGATTGAGCCTGCGATTTGTAAGGCTTGGGTTACCAGTTCCGAACAAAATATTCTTTGTATGTTCTGGCTATCAGCACCAACCAAATATCGGTTAACTTTCAGCCAAGCTCCGATCGACTTCCAGCAGCTATACCTGACTTGGCGCTCATGAAGGTTCCACAGCCAATTTTGCATTTTATCGATCCCTTCTGAAGTTAATGGTTTTGCCAAAGGAACCCACCAGGCTCCTCCGTAGTTTCGATAAGCATTGAGCCAATTCTCCAGGTAGTGAATTTGTATTCCTGGTTTACATTTTTGGTTTCTAAAATCGGGCAAACTTGTGTAAGTTGTGGACTCAGCGATCGCCACCTTTCCGTTCCCGTTCCCTTCCAGATCGGTATCCAGGACAATCGCCGTATGACTGTAATCGCTTCCGGTCAACCATCGAATCAGAGCAGCATCGATCTTCAGTCCAGAAAAAGTAATCAGATCTCCTGGTTTAAATGGATAGAGAGACTCAATCAAATTTTGGGGTGGGCTAGAGCGAGAGCTTGTCAATCTAATTGAATCTAACATCAACTTATTCAACTCAATGACAGTAAATGTGAACTCGAGAGTCAACCTCAGTTTCGATCTCGATTCATTTTTTTTTGACAGAGTAATTCTAGCCTATAGTGGTATTTTTGGGAATAATTATTGTGATTATGTCCGGAATAACGTGCTGTTGGATCGGATGGAACACTCACCCCTCAACCGACCTAAAGATCACAAAATTCCCGAACTGCTGCCCAAATTAACCCCATCACATCCCGCAAACCATGATCGCTCTCCAATTCAACCAATTGCACCCAAGGGCGGGTACTGGCATAATCACGACTCGCGATCATAGGAATCACGTCATCATCGCACCCATGTAGAATCAGAGTAGGTACTTGTCGCCCTAGCTCCAAACCCTCATAATGACGGGCATCTTCTACAAACTGGTAGTGTAAGGGCAGCTTTCGGTTTTCTCGGTAATGGTAAATGTCTAGATATCCGTCGGAGCGCCACTGATTGAGCTGTTCTGCTCGTGACATACTCCTACACTGACCTTTTCAGGTTCAGTGTAGGCTTCTTTCCAACTCCACCCATTGGTTCGGATACTCGGAAAGCTTTACTGCTGACGGGATGCCCCACCGCCAAATTCAATACATTAATTGCCGCATTTACATCCCTGTCAGCCACGTAACCACAATGAGGACAAGAATGGATGCGGTCTTTTAATTTTTTCGGTACTTTTTTGCCGCAATTAGAGCAATTTTGGCTAGTATTTCGGGGATTCACCGCAACTGTAACCAACCCAGCATTTTCGGCTTTGGTTGATAAGATAGACAGGAATTGTCCCCAGCCAGCATCTAAAACTGACTTAGCCATTTTTGTTTTGGCCAAACCTTTGATATTGAGTTTTTCGTGAGCGACTAGGTCGTGGTCATCTAGTAATCCCTTCGCTGTTTTAAAATGAAAGTCTTTTCTGGTGTCAGCAACCTTTTTGTGAGCTTTCCCTAATTTAGTTACAGCTTTCTTTCGGTTGTTACTACCTTTCTTGGATCTACTAACAGCTTTTTGGATTTTTTTGAGTCGCTTTTGAGCTTTCCTGTAATATTGAGGAATAGGGATATCTGTACCATCAGACTTAATCAAGAAAGATTTGAGTCCCATGTCAATACCGACAGGATTAGTGACCTTATCTATTGGAATTATGTCCGGAACAGAATCATTTTGAATTGACAGTGTAACGTAGTAACCATCAGCTTTTCTGGTTATTGTTGCTGTCTTAATCTTGAAGCATTCTGGAATAGGTCGATGATAAATCATCTTGATTTTCCCAAACTTAGGCAAAGTCAAGATGTCCCCGCTTACCGGTTCCTTAGAAAGAGATGGAAAAGTAAAAGACTTGTACCTATTTTTACCTTTAAATCTCGGTTTTCCACTTTTGTTACCGTTGCAATCCCCTTTAATGAACCGCTTAAAAGACAGGTCTACCCTTTTAACGCAATCCTGCAAGACTTGAGAATGAATCTCTCCGTACCACGGCCTATCCTTCTTTAAGTCAGGCAAAGATTTCTTTTGCGAGAAGTATTCGGGCTTGTCTCTTAACTCCGGTAGATGACAAACAAGAGGACAATAATTTACTGGACAACAGTTTTGTTCATACCAGTTAAATCGGTCAGCTAATAAATAGTTGTATTGGTGGCGTAACATATCCAACCATTTCTCTATCTTGGCAATCTGCGATTTAGTTGGTCTGAGTCTGTACTGATACGCTGCTCTCACTTGTCATCTCCTGCTTATCGACCTACCATAATAGTAACACACGTTTTAACATATGTTAATACAAAATAAAAGATAAAACAGTGATGATTAGGTTGACTGATTTTGAGAAACGACAATTAAAACAGGAGGCCGAACGCGCCCCGCGTGACCTACGGTCAATCCCAGGGGGATGACCTCATCTGAACTACTTAGAAGCTTGATAGCTCGCTTCCCTATCCCAGAAGACTCTGTGTAAAATTCATCCCTGGAGACGAAACCTTAGGATAGTGGAGCCTTAATTAATAATTTTTAACCCTTCTCTGCATAGTCTGTCGCCTGTAAAGGCTCCACTATCCTTACGGTAACTTTAAACACTCATCCTTACGGATTGAGATGTGGGGCTTCTTTTACCGGACAGCTAATTTGGGCAACCAATGGTCAAGGAAGCCAAATGCTGGTGCTAGTAGAACCAGTCTCTTGATTTGTGGATTGTTTTGTGCTAGGTTTGCAGCGGTAAAAGCACCCAAACTAGAACCGATTAACGTGACTGGTGTTCCATCTAAAGGCAGTAATGCTGCCACTTGACTAATCTGGCGACTTATTGTTAAATGAGTAAAGTCATCTTGATTAAGGTCAGGAATTGTTAGAGAGACATTGAGGCCAGCAAACGCTTGCTGTAGATACACCCCCTTGGCTGATTCAGGGCTAGATGCAAAACCGTGTAGATAGATAAATCTCAAAATCCTTGTCCTTTGTGGTTCTCCCTAATTTGATAGAGGGTTTTGCTGGCGGCGCTGTCTCATGAATTGAGCAAACTGGATGCGTTGTTCAGGAGTCATCACCTCTCGCATCTGCAACATACTCTCAAAGTGTAACTCTCCTAGCTGCCGGTTCAATAGTTGAACCTGTTGGTATTGAGTGCGGATAGTTTCTCTGTCAGCTGTACCCACCATCAACTCACTTAATGTCAGCTTCGCTTGACTTACTTCCTGGCGAAGATCTATAATGGATTCTTCATACTCTAGCTTAATAGCTTTTAGCTGCTGCCTTTGCACCTGGTTGAGCTTGAGTTGCCTCATTAACCTATGCTTACTCGATTTTGGGTGTTGTTGACCCTCAGGGCTGGGAATCAATTGAGAGGTTACAGGGTTGGAATTAGCTACAGCAGTGCAGCCAGTCAGGGTAACCATGAGAATTGACAAAATATAACCTGGACGTAACAGCATGGAAGTTACCTATAAATGTCTTTAATTTAAAGTTTGTAAGAAATATTGAAGGTTGAAGGTTGAAGGTTGAAGGTTGACGGTTGACGGTTGACGGTTGAAGGTTGACGGTTGACGGTTGACGGTTGACGGTTGTTCGCCCTTGGCCTTCCCGTAGGGTAGATTGAAGGTTAAAAACCCACTTTTCCCTTGCCACAGCCGTTGGCTAGAGCAAACCTTTTGACAGGTCAAACCTTATCCTCTATAGGTGATCCTGAGGTGATGGTTCCTACTATTTCATTTATTGTCCAGTATTGGCTAAGATCATCCAATCAGCTGGTGGAGTATGAATGACATTGCTCACCGATGTCTCTCCCACAACTCCATGCCAATTTTTCTCTAAGAAAGCTTCTAGAGTGGTTAAATTGTGGGTGCGGTAACCACTCCAAGCCATCAGTAAACCAACAGCGATGGCTGATGGAAGTAACCAAAGCTCTGGTTTACGACTAGGCGGTGGGGATAATGCGATCGCATTGATAACTCGTTCCTCCAAGTCAAATGCTGCTGGTGGAGGAGTAGGTCGATGTTGGCGCAGAAATGCTTGCCATTGTTCGTCATCAGGTTGAAACTGAGTCATGGCATCTCTCCTTGTTGTTGGATGATATATTTCCGTAGGGAAGTTCGAGCGTGGAAAAGACGAGACTTAACCGTTCCGAGAGCTATGCCCAAAATTTTAGCAACTTCCTTTTGTGGCAAATCCTCTAAATCATGTAGCACCAGCACAGCACGATGGTTCAAGCTCAGCTGTTGCATTCCTTTTTGAATCATGTCCTGATAGTGCAACTGCATAAGATCAGGAGTGTAGGAGGATTTGGCATTTTTTAGGGGTAGATCAGCTGTGTCCTCTGGAAGTTGAAGGTTTAAAGCACGTTGCCGTTGCAAATTGCGCCTTTGATCCGATGCCACATTCCAGCAGATGCGGTAAAGCCAGGTGGAGAACTGTGAGGGTTGCCGCAGTTTTGGTAAGCCTTTCCAAACTCGTAGGAACACCTCTTGTACTAAATCATCAAGGGCATAAGCACCACATAACTGATAGATAGTTGACCTGACGCGCTGCTGATAGCGTCGGTATAGTTGGCGAAAACTCTGCTGGTTGCCCTGTTGGCACTGCAATACCAACTCTGTGTCTGTGCTGGTTGTTTTTGCAGCAGCAGAATCTTCTTTGGAAGCCTGGGCTGATCTGACTGACAACTCTGGGTTCTCCCTCACCGCTTTGTTTTCCGATGTTATTTAGACTCACTGGCTAACAGAATGGTTCAATCTGGGAAAAGTTTCGCCAAGAATGGAACTAGGTGGGGTAGGGTGACCAGGTTTGGGTTAGGTCAAAAGATAGAAGAGTCAACAGCTCTAGGGATTCCTGGTCTTACTGACACAACAATCGGTGGCCAAACCGTACCCCCGTTGCTCCTATAGCCGACACCCGGTCAGCCCCTTGACCGTATTATGGTCACAAGAAGCACGGAAAATTTGCAGATCTTTACCAAGTCTTTAATGTCGAGTTACCTTTGATATGATTAACTTTTATTATTATTTCCATATATATAGGTTGCATCTGACGGATGGCAGGTTTGGTAGCTAATCTGCACCAATACCAAAAATTATTTGATTGTGCAATCTACCGAGGGGGAGTCCCTTAAGAACTTATGGAGTCTAGAAGTTCTATAGATATCGATATTAGCCAATACTTACTACTATTGAAACGTCGTTGGTTGCCAGCGGTTGCTATTTTCCTATTTACAGTTATCTCAGCAGCCTGGTCTACCTTATTTCTTAAGCCTTCCTATGAAGCTGAAGGAAAACTACTGTTTAAGATAGACCGAACCGCTTTCTTGACTGGGTTGGGGGAAGAAATTGACCAGTTACGCCCTCTGGTTGATGCCCAGAACCCTCTGAGTACTGAAGTTGAGGTGATTTACTCCCACCCGCTTCTGCAACAGATCATTGATCAACTCAACCTCACTGATAACGAAGGTCTACCTTTGGAACCGGAAGCCCTCAAAAGAAGGCTCACTATCAAAATTGTGGGTGGTACCGATGTGGTTAGGCTTTCCTACAAGGGTAACAACTCAGACAAAGGGGCGGCGGTGATCAATCAATTAATGAGGCTTTATATAGAGAATCAGATCCTATCCAAAAAGTCGGAAGCAGCAAAAGCCCGTGAGTTTATTACTAACCAACTTCCTCAAAGTGAAGCCAATGTCAGGCAAGCAGAAGCTGCTCTACGCCAATTTAAAGAACGCAATCAGGTTGTATCCCTCACAGAAGAAGCCCGGTCTTTGGTAGCGGTGATGGCTGACTTAGACAGCCAAATTACCACAGTTCAAGCTCAACTTGAAGAAGCCAATGCCCAAGCTGCTGGCTTGAGAAACCAGGTTGGTCTTAATCCCCAGCAGGCAATAGCTATCAGTGCCCTGAGTCAGTCTACTTCCGTACAGGGGGTACTCCAAGAACTGCAAGAGGTTGAGCGGCAATTAGCCGTTGGGAGAAATCGTTACGGTAAAAATCACCCGATCATGATTCGGCTGACCAAGCAGCAACGCTCCCTCACAGGTCATTTACAACAGCAGATTAATCAAATACTAGGCTCTCAGAGTCTGGCTAATACTCAGATACAAATTACTCAAGGGCTTTTAGAAGTTGACCAGCTCAAACAAAAACTGATTAACGATTTTATTGAATCAGAAGTCAAACGTCGAAGTTTAGCAGAAGGCTTAGCAACTCTTGCTAAGGCTAGAATTGGCTATGAACAACGGGTCAATGTTCTGCCTCGGTTGGAGCAAACTCAGCAGCAGCTCGAACAACGAGTCCAAGCTGCCCGCTTGACCTATGAAACCCTGTTGAAAAATCTCAATGAATTAAAGGTCGCAGAAAACCAAGATACCGCTAATGCTCGCATCATTGAGCCAGCAATAGTTCCTAAAAAGCCTTTAGGTGATAAGAAATTAAAGGTGTTGGCTCTAGGGGTGATGTTGGGGGTCACACTAGCCACGACTGCTATCTTGCTCTTGGAAATGAGAGACCGCTCCATCAAAACTCTCAAAGAAGTCAAGCAGTTATTAAGATATCCTGTGCTAGGGGTGATTCCAGTTTTCAAGCACAAGAAGCTCTCCCGTCGTCGGGATGACCTATTCTTTGGAGGGGAATTGCCGGTAAGAGACCAGCCTCATTCCATGGTGAGTGAAGTCTACCGGATGATTCAAGCGAATCTGAAATTTCTCAAGTCTGATCACCCACCTAAAGTTATTGTAGTCACTAGCTCCGTTTCCAAAGAAGGCAAATCTACGGTATCAGCAAACTTGGCCGCTGCTATGGCTCAACTGGGGCGTCGGGTCTTGCTGATTGATGCCGATATGCGTCACCCCTGTCAGCATTATATTTGGCAAGTAATGAATGTGGCTGGTTTGAGCCAAGTACTGATTGGTGAAGTGCCTCTAGAGCTTGCCATCTGTCAAGCTATGGAAAATCTTGATATTCTCACCGCTGGAGTAATGCCTCCTAATCCTTTGGCACTCCTGGATTCTAAGCAAATGGCTTCCCTGATTCAAGAATTTTCAACCCAATATGACTTTGTGATTATTGATGCCCCACCCTTACTTCTGACTGCTGATGCCCTTTGCTTAAATCCAATGACTGATGGCATGTTGTTGGTGGCTCGACCAGGTGTTCTGGATTTCGCTAATGCTAATGTGGCTAAACAAATGTTAGATAGTTCCGGTCAGACGGTTTTGGGTTTGGTGGCTAATGGTGTCATTCAAAAAGATGAATCGATTGGTTACTTTTACCAATCACAGGAATACTTCCATCATGGCTCAGTCAGAAGATTGGCACAGCGTCAAGCTCAGACTAAAAAAACCTCGAATGTTTCCCGGAAATGATTCAAAACTATGACTTATGACTCTCAAATTATGAGTGTAAAAGTTTTCAATATATCAAATCAAGCTAAGCAATAAGTATCCAGCTAATCAATAAAAAAATCGTAGCTATATTTTGGTAAATGGATAATTAATTATGGCTAATCCTCAACGAAATAATCATCAATAACCAAGACAAATTACTAATGGCAATTACTAATTATCCGCTCCATCCATAAGATGATGGTTATTAAACCAATTCAAATAAGCTTTAATTTTAGATAACTTATTAAATAACTACACCAATCCGTGTAGGAATTGTGATAATTTTTGTTCCCTACTCCCTACTCCCTACTCCCTACTCCCTACTCCCTACTCCCTACTCCCTACTCCCTGTTCCCTGTTCCCTGTTCCCTGTTCCCTTTGGTATACTATAATAACTACCATGAAAACCCCTGTAATTGCGATTGGACTGGATGCAGCTGACCCCGTCTTGTTAGAGAAGTGGATGTCCCAAGGACATCTGAAGACCCTCAACAAAATACGGCAAGAAGGAATCTATGGTCGCCTTAACAATACGGTTAACTACAACAATAATAAGACAGTTGAATTTTCCTCCACCGAACCCTTGTGGGTGATGTTTTCTACCGGTTGTTTACCAGATAAAACCGGTTTTTGGGATACCATAAAATTCTATCCAGACACTTATAAAGTAGTCTGCGACAAAGTTTATAGTGGATACGATTATAAAGAATATAATCCCTTTTATGCCTTAGGTGATGACTACCGGGTTGCTGCCTTTGATGTACCAGTATCAGCACTGTCAGATCAAATTAATGGCTTACAAATTTTGGGTTGGGGGGGACATTATCCCTTTGTGCCAAGCCATTCCCAACCGCCGGAATTATTGCCCAATATTATTGCCCAATACGGCAAAAACCCAGTGCTCCATAAAGATAATGGTCGCTGGTGGGATCCAGTTTATTTTAAATGGATTCAGGAAGCTCTAAAAACAAGTATCTCCACCCGCTCAGAGATTTGTCGGGATTTACTTCAGCGTGAACCGTGGGACTTGTTCGTGACCGGTTTCGGTGAAACTCACAGTGCTGGTCATGACCTGTGGGACCGCAGCCAAGCAGATCACCAGCTCTACCCTTACCAGAGCAAAAAGAATGGTAAGGCTGGAGACCCCATGCTGAAAATCTTTGAAGCGGTGGATGATGCGATCGCAAAAATTCTCGCTGCTGCCCCTAAGGATGCCTATATCTTATGTTTCGCAGTTCATGGCATGGCTGCCAATGTTACTGATTTGATGAGCATGATGTTCCTGCCAGAATTGCTCTATCGGTATAACTTCCCTGGCAAATATGCCATTACTCCCAGCAAAATCGGAGTCACTCCCCCAGCACCAATTACTCGTCCAATCCGCAACTCTTGGCCAGGGGAAGTATGGCGAAAGATTTATGAACCCAATCCCATTAAGCAGTTGTTCAACACCTGGACCCATAAAGCCTTTTTACAATCTGGCCAGCACGGTTTACTCTCCCCTTATCCCCTCATGAAGCACAAGGTGCAATTGGGTTGGATGCCAGCTACTCTATATACTCCCCTGTGGCCCAAGATGAAAGCCTTTGCTTTACCCGCCTTTGCTGATGGACATATTCGCATCAACCTCAAAGGACGGGAACGAGATGGTATTGTTGAGCCTTCCGAGTATGATGCTCTGTGCGATAACCTAACAGACTTCCTTTATCGCCTTACCGATGGCAGGACAGGAGAACCATTAGTTAAACAAGTAGTGCGCACCCATAACGTAGCCACAGATGATAACCCCAAACTGCCAGATGCTGACCTAGTAGTCGTATGGCACGAGTGTCCCACAGATGTAGTGGATAGTCCTGATGTGGGACGCATTGGTCCAATTACCTATAATCGTCCTGGTGGTCACCGAGCCAGAGGCTTTTTGATGGCAAGCGGACCAGGAATTACCCCAGGTTCTAGTTTGCCAGAGGCTCATCCTGTAGATATAGCCCCAACCATCTTGACGTTGATGGGAGCACCGATTCCCGACTACTTTGATGGCAAATCTCTACTTAGTCCGACTTTTTCCATCTCAGCCTGAGATATAAATCAACCCTAGGGATAGGGTTTAGTTTACCTATCTGGGGAATTCCTAAGCCTCTTAGATTCAGCCGGTTTAAGGGTGTAGATTCACTCTTACCTGGCCAGATGCTACTAACTTGAAAAAATGTCATCCATTGCCTTAATTAGCAACTATAGGATTGACCCATTGAAATCCGACAATTGCAGATTTAGATCAGGTTTTGTATACATGTTATCTAATAAAACAATTTTTGTCTAAAGTAAGCTCCTGTAGAACAGGATCACTGCTTAATATCAAGTTCAGGAGTATTAGTACTCTTAGGTCAGGGTTTACCCAAAACCTCTGAAGTCAACCAATATCAGAGTGTTGAAATGCCATAATCCCGCCGTACCTTGCCTATTGCTTAACCCGTCAGCTTGCTACGGTGATATTGGTACTTTCATTATACCACAAAAAAGCCTCAAAACATGATATATGTTCTGAAATAGTAACTTTTTGCATATAATACTATGCCTGAAATATTACACCTACAAGTTTTACCTATAAGCCAGGGTTGATGAGAAAACTGTTGGCATTTTTTGAACCAATTTTCACGACTGTTTCCTTGGTGCTCTATTCAGGAGGAGTACTTACTGTAATTTTATCAGGAGGCAGAAGTGAGGGGGATGTCATACAAGAATTTGATTCCTCCCTCAGTAGATTGCTGTTCGTATTAATTTATCTCGTTACCTTTTTCCTCCTAACATTACGGTGGAAAAAAGTACTTTATCTCCTCAGTAAAGATAGATGGCTCAGTCTGTTGGTGGGGATAGCAGTAGTATCTGTTTTATGGTCTTCTGAACCAACAACGACTATCAACCGTGCTGTTGCCCTAATTGGCACAACATTGTTTGGTGTTTACCTCGCCAGCCGCTACACCATGAAAGAACAGCTAGAAATGCTGGGTTGGGCATTCGGAGTAGCAATATTGCTCAGTTTTATGTTTATTGTGGCTCTGCCGAAATACGGGATTATGGGGGGAGTTCATGCTGGAACTTGGCGAGGAATATACGTCCATAAAAATGTTCTTGGCAAAGTAATGGTGCCCAGTGCAGTCGTATTTTTGCTCCTGGCTATTCGGGGCAAAAAAAATAATTTACTCTTGTGGGGGGGGTTTGGCTTTGCCGTAATTCTTTTACTATTTACCACTTCAAAAACTGCACTGGTTAGTCTTATAATTATGTTATTCTCTCTATATCTATACCGGATGTTACGGTGGCGATATGACCTACTGATTCCGGCTATATTTGCCATGACAACATTCGGAGGCAGCGTCTTAATCTGGTTGTTAGATAATGCAGACGCTTTGCTAGGTGCAATTGGTAAAGATGCTACCTTAACCGGTCGTACAGAGCTATGGCCCTTCGTGTTGGACATGATTGATAAACAGCCGTGGCTCGGTTATGGCTATGGTTCATTCTGGAATGGCTTTAATGGTGAATCTGCCTATGTCTGGCGTGCAGTATTGTGGCCAGCTCCCAACGCCCACAACGGCTTGCTCGACCTATGGCTAGCTTTAGGAATCTTGGGAGTATCAATCTACCTAATTGGATTTAGTTTTAGTTTACTAAGAGCTATTGCTTGGCTCCGTGTAAGTAAAACATCAGAGAATCTCTGGCCATTATTGTTCTTAACCTATACCGTGTTAGCCAATATCACAGAGACGTCAGTGATGATACAAAACAATATCTTTTGGGTACTCTACACATCTGTAGCTCTTTCGGTGCTTATTCCATTAGAGCGACAACAAAACATATTGAAATGAATGAAAACTTTCAGTTATTAGTCAGTATTGTCATCAACAACTACAATTACGGTCAGTTTCTACCTCAAGCAATTGACAGTAGCCTGAGTCAGACTTATCCAAATACCGAAGTCATTGTGGTGGATGATGAGTCCACTGACAACTCTCATGATATTATCACTAGCTACGGTGACCAAATTATTCCTATCCTCAAAAAAAATGCTGGGCAAGCATCGGCGCTCAATGCCGGTTTTTATGTCAGCCGTGGGGAGATTGTAATTTTTTTAGATGCTGATGATTACTTATTCCCTAATGCGGTGTCCGAAGTGGTAGCCGTTTGGAAACCAGGGGTAGTCCAGGTGCAATATCGTTTAGAGTTGGTCAATGCCCTTAGTGAATTCATTGGTATCCATCCAGCTCCAGACATAAAATTTGATAGTGGCACCGTTTGGTCAATTTTGTTGGAGAAGGGAAAGTACAGCAGTACTGTAACCAGTGGCAATAGTTTTGCACGGTCAACACTAGCTCAAATTTTGCCTATACCCGAATCCGAATTTACCATAGCTGCTGATGGTTATCTAGTCACCCTGAACCCATTTTATGGGCAAGTGGTATCGATTGAAAAACCCCTTGGGGCATACCGACAACATGGGAATAATTTGTGGGCTTTTTCTAAGGGAACCATTCCCATTGAACGGTTCCGTCGGTCTATCAACCATGATTTCATCAAGTATAACTATTTAGTACGCAAGGCGACTGAGTTAGGCTATCACGTATGCCCAGATTTTAGCGTTCGTGACCCCAATCATTTGATTCACCGTATCGCTTCTTTACGGCTAGATCCTTACCATCATCCTTTTGCTTCTGATTCTCCTTTAGTTTTAGCTTACAAAGGATATTGGTCAATCTGGAAATATTCTAAATTTAATTTGCAAAAAAAGATCCTCTGGAGTCATTGGTTTCTGTGGGTAGGAATAATGCCCCATAGTATAGTAAAACCAGTAATATATTGGCTCCTTTGTTCAGCATCTCGTCCTACAATTATTCTATGGCTATTGAAAATAATCCGCAGAGTAAGACGCCTATTGACCTATAAAAAATTGACTTCTTAACTCATGGTCAGGAGAGCTAAACTCATTGGTATTATGTGGGTAGCACTAACTCCCAATATAATGGGAAAATAAGTAATTTATTAGCTAATTAGTTCAGTATCCCATATTAACATTATTCTCTTAATATATAAAATCATCCCTATACCTACCCTATATTGGAGTCTATGTATTAGTCAAGAAAATCAGCCAAATTACTTAGGATAATCAGCAATATAGTCAATTGTTTTGTAGATTTTTATATAGGTAGAATTAACGGCGAAATAGCAGTGCTATATTACGAGAGAGTTGTTAGTGACTTTACCGAACTTTTTAATCATTGGAGCCCAAAAGGCTGGAACTACCTGGTTATCCCATAATCTCAGGGAACATCCTGAGGTATTTATACCTAGCGATGAGATTCATTACTTTAATAAAAGGTATAATCTCAACCAAGGTATTGAATGGTATAAACAACACTTTGCTGATGTTAATGGGGAAAAAGCGATTGGAGAAAAAACCCCTAATTACTTATGGATCGACCCATTACCTGATGCCCAGGGTAAAGTCTACTATGACCCTCTCGAAGAAATTCCATATTCCCATCGGCTGATCTACGAGACATTGCCTGAAGCCAAATTTATTGTAGTCCTAAGAAATCCAGTTGAACGAGCCATTGCTGCTGTGAATCACTTTATCAAAAATGGAGCTATATCTCTGAATGATGACCTTGATGAGCTATTAGTTGGTCATAAACAATCCCTAGTTGAGCGCTATGGCATCATCGATATGGGACGATATTATCGCCAACTGCAAAGCTACTATGACTACTTCGATCCTAAGCAAATGCTAATTCTAGTCTTTGAAGAAGACATTGCTCAAAATTCAGAGGATTCTATGAAAAAAGTTTGTGAATTCCTTGACATAGATTCTTCCTTTGATTTTAGTAAAAAGTCTAAGAAAGTCCATCAAAGCACTAGTTCACCAATTGCTCGTTATTTGGGAGCCCGTTTCCCGTTTATGCGCGGCGTTATCAATCGTGTTGATCAACGCTTACCCTTACAACACCAAAAGCTTCGCCCCAGTCCATCAGCGATTCAAAAACTCTACACCATCTATGCCAATGATAATCAAAAGCTCTTCAAATTATTGGGGCGGGAGATATCGCCATGGTATAGCAAAGAATTAGTGGGACTAAGCAGCTAGTCAGCCTCAGGGTGAGGATAATGAAAAATTAGCCATCTAAGCAGGGATAAATCAGATAATACATAAGTTGCCTTCAGAGGTATTATGATGCTAACTTTTAGAGTAATATCTTCGATGGCAACTTGGTATAATTCATACCACCTCGCTGATTGTATTATTAGTCTGGGTAATCAGAGATAATTTTCGATCAATGATCAATTTGCCAGGAAATCCTAGCAGCAAAAAGGTATGATATAAACTACTTAATATGAATTTTCAATCCCTCAAATCCAGGCTCATTGGCATATTTCATAAATCCCTAGTACGTAACACGTTGTGGATGCTATTGGCTAAATTTCTGAAGATGATTGTCCAAGCCGCCTACTTCGTGATAATTGCTCGTACCCTCGGTGCTCAACAGTATGGTCTGTTTGCTAGTTTGACGGCTTTAGCGGCGATTATATCGCCTTTTGCTACCTGGGGGAGTGGAGATGTTTTAATTAAAAATGTCTCTAGAAACCGAGCATTATTCAAGGAATACTGGGGCAATGCGCTATTGATGGTTTTTACCTCTAGTGGCTTACTAATTGCCTTAGTTATGCTTATAGCTCCAGGGATTTTACCTGAAGAAACCTCGCCCCTGCTAATATTTTTGGTATTTTTGTCTGACTTACTCTTTTTGAAAATTTTAGCCACTGCTGGTCAGGCATTTATCGCAGTCAGTCAGCTTAAGTACACCGCCCAGATTCATTTTTTACTTAGTCTAAAAAACTTAGTGGCAACACTGTGTTTTGTCAGCTTCTTTCAGACATCAGATATTGTAGTTTGGGCAGCTTTATATATGGCTAGTACAGCAATAGCAGCTGGGGTTGGATTTCTGATGGTACATCGGATGTTAGGAACTCCTAAATTGGCCATATCAAAGATCAAGCCGGAGATGCTTCAGGGATTCTACTTTTCTGTCAACCTTTGTGCTGAAACGGTTAACAACAATGTAGATAAAACTATGCTGGCGCGTCTTTCTACATTACAAGCTACAGGTATATATGCTGCTGCATACCGTTTAATTGATGTGGCATTTGTCCCTGTACAATCTATGTTAGCGGCTGCCTATGCCAAGTTTTTTCAGCAGGGAGCCGCTGGCATCGGAGGAAGTCTCAATCTGTCCAAGCGTCTATCACCAATTGCTGGTATGTACGGAATAGCTGCTGGTATCGGGTTGTTTATCTCGGCTCCAATCGTACCCTACATCATAGGTGAAGACTATAGTGAGGTAGTCAATGCCTTACGTTGGTTAGCACCGATACCGTTTTTTAAAGCCATGCAGTTTTTTGCAGCCGACACCCTGACTGGTGCTGGATTTCAAGGGTTGCGTAGTAGCATACAAGTAACGGCAGCTCTGTTGAACTTTTCGTTAAACCTTTGGTTAATTCCTCTGTATTCATGGAAGGGAGCTGCCTGGTCAAGTTTAACCTCAGATTCCTTGAGGATGCTCAGCTTATGGCTATTAGTGTTTGTCTTATATCGACAAGAGGTGACCAGAACCAAGCGCCTTCAAGAATCGGAACATTAATCTTTCTCTCCTTTCTCTAAGAGGGATGTAACCTAAGATTCGTGACTACTCCCACATCAAATCAAAGATTATGATGTGGGCTTCTCAAACTCACGTATGAGACTTGCTGTTCCTCGGCGGAAGCCGACCCTTCGCGAACGACATCCTGTGCCGATTTACCACAGCCATTGAGCGGCAGTCCAACCGCCAATAATCCACGATTTAAAATATTAATCCCACTGTTCCAGTCACGGTCAATTTTAACGTTACAACTAGAACAACAGTGAACGCGAACGCCTAAACTTTTTTCGACCCTAGAGCCACAGTTAAAGCACTCAATACTTGTGCCACGTGGGTTGACTTCCTGAACTAACAAACCGCGTTTTACCGCTACTGCTTGTAATATCTCCAGAAATGCTCCCCAAGCTGCATCATTTATTGACTTAGCCAATCTGGTTCTAGCAAGACCTTTTATATTTAAGTTTTCGTGAGCGTGATGGTCGTACTTACTGCACAACCAATGAGCAACCTGATAATGAAATTCTTTTCTGCATCGGCTCAAATGAAGGTGCATTAAAGCTACTTTGTGTTTAGCTTTATTCCAGTTTTTAGAACCTTTGACACGACGCGACATCACTTTTTGCGCCTGAGCTAGCTTGCCCTGAGCTTTTCTGTAAAACTGTGGAATAGGTACCGCTTCACCGTCAGATGTAACTAGAAATTTCTCCAAGCCAACATCGATTCCCACAGCAGACTTGATCGAGTCCACTGGTAAAATCTCCGGCACAGTATCATCTTTCATCGAGATACAACAATACCAACCATCAGCCTTTTTGACTACAGTGCATTGCTGTATAGTAAATCCTACGCCCTTCGGGCAAGCTTCGCACTTCAGGTAATGGGCGATGCATCACAACAGGAATTGACCCAATCCGACTCAGTTTTAAAACACCATCAACCAGATGTGCTCCTGCTTTGGGACTGTTAATTCTAGGAAAAACAAACGAGCGAAGTTTTCCAGGTTTTTTAAACCTAGGTCTACCTCCACGCTTGCCATTGGCATCAGGTTTTAGGCATTTATCCCAAGCCTTATTGAGACGTTGCAAGTTAACTTGTTGAGTCTCTGCATAAATTTTTTTGTACTCAGGAAATAACCGCTTAGTTTCCTTGAGCGCTGCCTGTTGAGTGTAGTAATTTACCAGTTCTGGAATTTCACCAATTGGCTCATAACTCACGCTACACCTATCAATCGGACAACGGGTTCGACGAAGCGAATCAAGTCGTTGTCCCAAAGCGTAATTCCAATGGCGGCGCAACAATTCGAGCCACCTTTCCATGGTGACAATTTGTTCAGGACTTGGCTTGAGCCGGTAGCAGTAAGTGAGTATCATGTTTTTAGTGTAGCATTTATCGAATAGGAATGAAAGGCAACTACACAAAAAAAACAGGTCGGTATATCGTTTTACTGTACACATTGTACTATTAACCAAATACAGACGATAAGTCAGATCAGATCAAATTTTGATGTGGCCTACGGCCTCCGCTGCGCGAACAGGTTGAAGCAAATCTGTTCTGACACTTGCGTCATTCTGGGACTGTAATAAGCGTGGAATTCAACGGAGAGATTGATCACATCCACCTGCTTGTTGACCTTAACCCTAAAGTCGCTCCAGTCAAGTTAATAGCAAATATAAAGACTGTGACCAGTAGATTAATTCGTTACTGATTTTCTGATTACTTAAAACAGTTTGACACCAGACAAAAAGGTTTTCACCGACAGGTTCTTATTTTGTAGCTTCCTGTGGCGGCGTCACGATCGAGCAATTAAAGAGTTATGTCCTTGCGCCAGGATTCTCCGTCAGGCAATTCCCAAGGGGCTGTGTGCGGAACCCTGGTTGACTGACAAAAGTTTAGGAGCGAAACCCTGAAACTCTCTATAGACAAGGGTTCTAGGGCTTACAGGAAATGCACTTATGCATTGATCGTTTTGGGCTTCAGATTTTCAGCTTGATCATTTGCCTTCAAGCCTTGCAACTATTGGGCTTCGCAGGGCTCGCTCGGAGAGTGCTGAAACCCTTATTGAGCAATCGATCTGAAATGTTTTGTCAGTCAACCAGGTGCGGAACCTGCGTCCGCACTTTATACGCCCCGTCTCCCGCTAACCCTCCGGGTATAACGGGAGACCCCTTGCCTGTTTAGGTTGGGTAATTGGTCGTAGGTAATTGCTCATGGGTAATTTGTCATGGGTAATCGTTAATCAGATCACCATTACCCATGACCTGGGGTGATTTTCACAAAAAATTTGCTGTTACTTAGGATGAAATTTCACTTTCTTTAATAAAGCTTTACATAATTTTTACGGATATTCTCTTAGAATCAACTAGAGCTAGCAATAAGTCTCTGGCAAAGCCAATCAGGACGTTGGCTTGCTTTTAATTCCTACCTTGGACTTTTAACTAAAGTCTGGGTGAAATGCTATTGCTCGTACTTTTGAAAAACCTCCTAAGCAATCAAAGATAGCCAGTGATCAACTATAGCGCCCTACCAAAATATCCGGGAATGTGAGAGCCCTGTGTCTTTAGACCGGGGATGAAACAGACGCGACGGGGTTTAGCCCGCCGTATCCGTCTTTATAAGTTATAATACAAGGTAAGGAGGTGACAGTAACATGTATAAAACAATTCCAATAAGAGCCACATTCTCAGATGAAGAAAATGCTTTTTGGCTATTTCAATGCGAGCAAGCGAATAGCCTATGTAATTGTGCCATTTATTACTCCAAACAAAAACATTATAGTTGGCTGGAACAACAATCAGAAGCCTTTACAACCTACTGGCGTGGCGATGAATTGCGATATGGCTGGAAGACCTATAAGTGTACTGTGAAGTATGCTGAACTCTGCAAAAGCCTTAAAGACAACCCTCATTACAAGGCGATGGCTGCCCAGTCAGCCCAGCAAACACTCAAAACCGTGGCTGAATCAATTGCCAGTTATAATCAGCTGGTTCGGCTTTATTATAAAGGCCAGGTAGATAGACCAAAGCTTCTTAGATACCGTAAGAAAGGGGGTAAGACGGCTGTTACTTTCCCCCGACAGGCTTTCACCTATAAAAAAGGTTTGTTTTACCCGTCTATCAGTAAGGAAAGCAAACCTGAATTGCTCACTGAAATTGCCTTAGAACCGCCCGATTTTATAGATACAGATTGGGTAAAAGAGGTGACAGTTCGCCCGTATTTGGGAGAGCTTTGGATCGACTGGGTCATTGATGATGGAAAACAACCAGTAGACCTTAACCCAAACCTTGATTACTCTCAAGCATGGAGTTTTGATCATGGCGGCGATAATTGGTTAACCGGGGCTTCGACTCACGGAAAAAGCCTGATTATTGATGGCCGGAAGCTCAAATCCCTAAATCAAGGTTATGCCAGATTAGTTGCTAAGTATAAAGCTGGGAAGCCTGAATTTTACTGGGATGCAAACCTGGATCGCTTTCAAAGAAAGCGAAATAACCAGATGCGGGATGCGATCAATAAGGCAGCTAGATTTATCATTAATCGGTGTCTAAACGATCGCGTTGGAAACCTGATTATTGGATGGAACGAGCGCCAAAAAGATTCATCCAATATGGGAAAGCGGGGAAATCAAAATTTTGTCGTAATTCCCACAAAAAGGCTGATCGAAAGACTAAAGCAACTTTGTCCCGAGTACGGAATTAAACTAACAGTTACCGAAGAAGCATACACAAGCAAAGCGTCTTACCTAGACGACGACAGCCTCCCAAGCCATGGTGAAAAACCCAAAGGATGGAAACCGTCGGGGAAAAGGGTGAGACGTGGATTGTACAAAACTTCTTTTGGGTACCTGATCAATGCTGATTGCAATGGTGCAGCCAACATTGCCAGGAAAGTAGCCAGACAGTTGAGTCTTGACTTGACCAAGCTGGGTAGGGGAGCCTTGACACTCCCGCACCGGTACGACATTTTCAAATCCTTGAATAGATCATATCGGACAAGAAGCGAAAAGGCACGGTTTCAACCTGCCTTGTAGCAACCTTGTAGAATCCCCTCTCTTTTAAGGAGGGGAGATGTCAATATGGCAGGTAGGAGTTAGGTAAATACTTAGTCTACAAGAGTTTGCGTACTCCTGTTTATCAAGTAGTTCGTCCAGTGACTCTACAGTATTTATAGTGTATGACTAGCATCACCAAAATTTCTCAATTGCAACCCCTGACTACTATATTGATACGATTAATACAAAAGGGTATATTACCGACGGAGTTCCGATTCATATCTTTTCAAAATATGAACTATTCAAAGGGTTTGATATTGCTTAAAAGTTTAAGCTGTATTTAACTAGTGATTTAAATATAGATGATCACTATAAAGTGGTAAAATTGCATACTTATTGTATAACTAATATTTAAAATATAGTAAAATAATACATTTTAAATATACCTAATTTATGGAACATATAGGTTATTGGATAATGATAATTCAGTGCTGATAATGATTATGACTAATTCTATAGCAGTAAACAACTGAGAGGAATAGTAGCACTATAGCAGTCCTAAATGATTCGTGAAATATATTGGCTAAAGTGATTGCTATAACCCTTGCCCAGCAACGATTCCAGATTTTGCTGATTTTACAAATGATTTA
>NZ_JAAHIG010000550.1:0-4410 GCF_010692305.1 Moorena sp. SIO4G3
CTTTATTGTGTTGGGGATAGTACCTTTCCGGGGCAGGGTTTAAATGCAGTAGCGTTTTCGGGATTTGCTTGTGCTCACCGTATTGCTGTGGATTTGGGATTATAGGTAGAATTATTTTTAGGGAACAGGCATGCTAGCAATAGGCAATAGGCATGCTAGCAATAGGCATGCTAGCAATAGGGAAAAAATCCTGTGTACGTAATTAATATAAGAACCGCTATAAAGTAAGTATTTAACCGCAAATCAGATCACACTCACCACACTTCCCATGCCCGGGCCCCACGCCCTGACAAGGGTAGGTTTTTAACGGTTTTTAACGGTTTTTAAAAAAGGGGCGAGTACCTAACGGGGTTGTCACCCCGTTAGCTCTACAAATCTATGGGATGGATGTTGATTTTCAGGTCTTTTCCCACACAAATCATGCTACTTTCAGGGCAAGGATTCCAGTTTCCTGGGAACAAAGGTTCAGAGGCAATGATGACAGAATTGGGGAAAAGTGGAGCGTTCTGCAGCCAGTAGAGAGAAGGCGGAGTGGAACCGATAGCACAACGAGAGGCAATTAGCTGATTTCCATCACTAATAACTATGTTTGCTAAGACCTTGACTCCATAGGGTTTGGCTAACTTAAAGACCGTTTTTAATGTCGCTTCTAATGCTTGTTCCCAATTACCATCCACAGCAGCTAACTCATTGAGGAACAAGGCGAAGATATGTTCAGAATCGGTAGTGCCTTCAATTTTCTGATAGACTGTATCTTTAATATGACTGCGGATCGGTTGGTATAAGGTGGCTCGAAAATTGTCGATGAAGCCATTGTGGGTGAAGAGGAAGTGGCGATCGCTAAAGGGTTGACAGTTACTCCAACTTGCCCCTTGTCCAGGGGTAGCACTGCGGATATAGGCTAGGAAGCATTCAGACTCAATGTAACGACTGAGGTGAGGTAAATTAATATCGCTCCAGATCGGTAGGATGTTTTTGTAGATAAAAGGTTCTGTCTGTTTTTGGGAGTGATACCAGCCAATTCCTACCCCATCAGCATTCACAGAGGTGGTTACAGTTTCTCGCGGTCTGTAACTTTGAATACACAGAGAGTGTTCTGGTTCGTAGATTAGTTTATCCGGTTGGATAGGAGAACCGAGGTAAGCCAGTAATCGACACATATGTTGAAATACAAAAATTGGTATTAATCTTATTTTTTCCTACCAAACGAATGGCACTAAGATAAGCCGAAATCCTTTCTAGAAGGGGAATGTGGAAAGATTATTTTCTCCCACACCCCTTCACACTCCTCATCAGTGCTACGTTTGAGTCTTAACTAAGTACCATTCTGACTACGCCCTTTCAATAACAATCAACTTGGATGTCTGCGGGAAACAAAATTGACCACCCTGCGATTTAAAGGGTGCTAATACATCTTCGTTAAACAATGAAAACACGTCAACAGAATGATTAATGATACACTTTTGAAGGTAGACCTCTAGCAAATCCCGATCTGTGCAGTTTATTGTGTGGTCGTAGCACAAGTCTATCGTAGTATATCGTAACCCGATTGCATCTAATGCCTGTTGAATATCCTCTGCAGTAATAAACCTGTCTAAGTTATTGGCTTGCTTACAACTTTCTAAATAAACATCATATAGTTTACAGTAACAAGAATCAGAGCTTGCTTGGTAGATTAGGAAAACACCATTGGGCTTCAACAGTTTCCAAACATATTGGAGTATATCTTTAATTTTTTCGGCGTTTAGTGTATACCAAGAATGAATCGACCAAACGATATCGTAGTAGCTATCTCTTGGAATGACTGTTTCAATATTTTCAGCCGAAGCCAAAAATGTTTCAACTGTCTCAAAATGAGTTAATCGGTTGAGCGCTACACTACATCGATTCAGGGCGTAGTCTGTAACATCTAGTAGATCGGAAAATATTTTAACTTGATTGGTTATTTTATTATCGAGAAGAGTTGGGAAAGTGCCTGTTCCACAACCTATGTCTAAAAGCTTGACTTGACGGTCTTTGAATAGACTGATTCTTTGTAGAAGCTGGCGACAACTAGTCAGATATTCGTAGTCTATTAAAGCGATTTTGAACCAATCATTTAGTTTATCATCGTGATTTAAGCCAGCCTTCTGGTAATAATCAATACAAGGATTAATCTTTCTAAGATTTTGTGTCATAGCAATGCTCTTAAGATGTTTATATCAATGCGTATCTGCCAAACGAATACCAGTAAATTGATGCCGGGTAGAGGGTGGGTAAAAGTTTCGGTAAGTTGGACGAATATGAGACAAGGGCGTAACGCATGAACCTCCTCTTAACACCAGTCGATTACACATTAATTTGAAGTTATATTCACCCACTATTCCCGCTTCTAGACGATAACCAGGATAAGGTTGATGGGTGCTATTTGTCCATTCCCACACATCGCCGAATAGTTGGTCTGGTTGAGTATTTCCTGTTGCTGGAGCAGGGTGCAGCATTCCAGTTTCTAATAAGTTTCCTTCTACTGGAACATTAGCAGTTGCTATTTCCCACTCTGCCTCAGTTGGTAAACGTTTACCTGCCCAACGGGCGTAGGCATCGGCTTCATAAAAGCTAACGTGACAGACGGGTTCGTTCTCATTTAAGCGGCGCATCCCACCTAGGGTCATCAACCACCAATCCCCATCAATTTGTTCCCAATATAAAGGGGCTTGCCAATTTTGGGAGTGAGCAGTTGCCCAACCTTCTGATAGCCAATAATCGGGGTTATTGTAACCTCCGGCTTGGATAAATTCTAGGTATTCTCCATTGCTTACTAATCGAGAAGCGAGTTGATAGTCTTGCAAATAAACTCGATGGCGAGGTTGTTCATTATCAAAGGCAAATCCTTCGCCATCGTGACCAATTTCATACAACTGGGCTGGATAGTCTAGCCAATCAAGTGGTCTGACTACAGATGTAGAAGTGGGAGTCGGTAAATTAGGATTATAGACGGGACGTAGGGGATTGTTGCCAAAGATATGCTTAATGTTGGTGAATATAAATTCTTGATGTTGCTGTTCGTGGTTGAGTGCAATAATAATCAGCGATTCTAATTCTGAATTTCCGATATTTTCAGTCATAAATAACTGCATCGCTTCATCCACATAGGCACGATAGCGATAAACTTCGGCTACAGTGGGACGAGATAACGTTCCCCGTTGGGAGGCAGGAACTCGTTCTCCTAGGGAGTCGTAGTAGGAGTTCAATAGGTAATCATATTTGGGATGAAAAACACTGTAGCCTTGGCAGTGGTAAATTAAAATAAAGGCTTCAAAAAACCAAGCGGTATGGGCAAGATGCCACTTAAGGGGACTGGCATCAGGCATACTTTGAACTACATAGTCTTCAATTTCCAGGGGTTGACAAATTTGTTCGCTGAGTTGGCGGACTTGTTGGTAGTATGCTGATAACGATAGCTCTTTTGAGGGTTGAGAGTCAGGAATTGTGATTACCATTATTGTTAGGTATTAAGCGTTAGGTATTAGGTGTTAGAGGATTTCCTCTATCTGTTGAACCATAACGTTATCCAGATTTGACCATCCACACCAAAAAACTAAGAATTTGTTCAAGAGGAGGAAGGGGATAATCCACTAAATCAATGGTTACTGTTTGTCCTTCTAGTTTAAGAAATCGCCATTGTGTTCCACTACTAACACACCCGTAAACAGCTGCGATGGGTTGCTCTTTAGCTTGATTAAATCGCTGCGCTGCTACCATTTCCGCAATGCATTGTCCAAGTCCAGATTTTAAGTCTGATTTTTTTGCTTCAACAATGACAATTGTCGGAGCTTCTACTGTTAATTGTTCAGGAGAACGACTGATGAGGAAGTCGCACACTCCGTTGAGTCCAACACTCACATCAATGTTAAATTCTTCCCCTGAAAATACGCTGATTTGGCGCTCTAGAATGCGCCGCACTTCCAAAAGTACGGGATTGATAATGACTTCAGAACGTGCTTTTTCGGTATCGACGGCAATCGCCCAAGGTAAATCCTCTAAAATGCCTTGCAGTCTGGGACTTGGTACGATGGGTTCTAGGGAGTTGGGGAAAAAGCGAACCCCTTCAACTGTTGTGAGGTGAAAATCTTGTTTGACTTTTTCGATAGTGAATTGACTGTAAGGCATAGAAAAGTATCTCTTAATAGCAAGATGTTGTCAGGTTCGCATAAAAATTGACGGCGGTTGTGAGTAACAACGGTGAAAAAGTATGTCCCTCCTGCAATCTTAGCGCGACGGTATTCCATTGGTTTCGGTTATTCTATAGCAATTCTACGACTTGTGAGGTACAAATTTCTGGTTTTTAGGGAGCAGGGAGCAGGGAGCAGGGAGCAGGGAAGAGGTAAGAAGTAAGAGGGAAGAGGGAAGAGGGAAGAGGGAAGAGGTGAA
>NZ_JAAHIG010000551.1:0-4313 GCF_010692305.1 Moorena sp. SIO4G3
TCTGGGCGTTATCGCCGTACGCGTTCGCTAGCCAACGCCCTTCGGGCTAATCGCAAAGCGTGAGCAAAGCTCAATCCTGGTGTGAACGATCTCCCCCTAAAAAGACTCATAATAAACAGCCTAGGCAAGGCCCCCTTAGAGCTGATTCGTAAAGTAAATCTTAAGAAGTCTGAAAGCCTTGCTATGATAGTCTTTTCGGTATTAAATAGTTCAATTGTTCTATTTTAGCGCAAGCCTTATCCTACAAGGTTTAGTGCGAGTTTACGAATCAGCTCTCAGAGTAGCGATTAATGTAGGAGGGCTATACTCAGTGCTTTCTTTAGACGCAAAAGTGATATAGGAATCTGGGGATTTATACTCTGCACGATTAACCAGAATAGTCACTAACCCATCAGTATCACGTTTGATGAAATCTAGTAACTCAGGTGAGTTAAAGCTAAAAGAATCTCCTATAGCTAAAGAAGCTGCACGAAGTTTACCTAAATAAGTTGTTTGGTTTGAGATAAATAAATTGGGAGAGTAAGTCTGATTAGCCGGCGCGTTATTCCAAGTGGTTTTGGTTTCAGACCAATTTTCGTCTACTCCATCATTCAAGCCATAAAACTCAATAGAGCCTTTGGTGTTGTGAAGGTTCACCGTCGTCAAATTCAGGCTCACATCATCAATACCATGATTCAGCTCACTGAGATCAAATCGGAGATAAGTTTTGCGGTTATAAGAGCTGTTTTGATCAAGCTTGACGACTAATTGACCGTTTGTTCCATTATTCTTACTAGAATGGGCACCACCTCGGATAAAGGTGTCTGCTCCATTGCCCGCTGCTGTAGTAATTACTTGAACATTCCCAGTGATTGATGCTACTTGGGGTTTGTCTACAATTCTTATCCTCTGGCTTTTAGGGTGAAACAGGGCTTGGCTTCTAAGGGGTAAGAGGATCACGAAAAGAATTATCAACACCGTGCTCAGCACAAAAGCCCACATACTTCTCAAAGATTTAGGTAACATGTTACCTTGTTGTAATTAGGTTAACAATAATGCTGCATCTGATCTCTACTATAGAACAATCCTGAGGGGCGACATGCAAGCTTAAATCCTTAGAGCTAATTTATAGCGTAAATCTTAAGAGCTCACATCCTTACCCAAAATCCCTCTGTACTTGATTAACTCTTGCCTCTAGCATACATGGCTCTTGCCTTTCCTTAAGGAAGTATGTTCACAACTCAAATCAAAATGCTATATGACTAACCCATTTCCTGGGATGAATCCCTACCTTGAACAACCGGAATATTGGTCGGATTTCCACAATCAATTGGTGGCAGCTTTGGCTAGAGCATTAATTCCGAAACTGCTACCTAAATATCGGGTAGTCACGGATAAGTGGGTTTATAAGATTGCTGGCTCAACCAAGATTGCCATTGGTAGACCCGATGTTACGGTTCAACAAAGCCGAGATGCTTCAGCTGCAATGGCTACAGCAGTTGCGGTATCTGAACCGTTAGTTCAACCGATTAAGGTAGCTGTTCCTTTACGAGAAGAAGTCCGACAATCCTACATCGAGGTTAAAGATGTAGCTACCAAGGAAGTGGTGACAGCGATTGAAGTTATCTCCCCTGCCAATAAACGAGGAGAAGGTCGTCAGAAATACGAAGCCAAACGGCAGCAGATATTCGAGAGTATGACTCATCTGGTCGAAATTGACCTGTTGCGAGATGGGGAACCCCTGCCTGTTTCTAACACCAGTAATCCGAGTCATTATCGGATATTAGTCAGTCGTTATAATACCCGTCCCACTGCTGATTTGTACCTTTTTAATTTATGCGATTGGCCGTAGGCCACGCCAAAGGCGAACGCATTCCTTCTTTTCGGCTTCCCCTGCTTCCTGGGGATACCGAACCAATGGTAGAATTACAGACATTGGTGGATCAGCTGTATGACCAGTTAGGCTACGACTATTTTCTTGACTATAGCAGCAATCCACCATTCCCTTGGTCGGAGGATGATGTGGAATCTTGGGCAGGATATCGCCGAGAAAATTTGTGAATCAGGACAAGAATTAACAGCAAGATAAATGTTCGCAGATTGCCCAACTTTTGTTTTCCCTGCTCAATTATTCATTAAGCGATCGCGACTTAAATAAACTCCCCATAATTCCAGGAAAATTAACCGACGTGATGTCTTGATTTTCTGGTTTATCGTTATATCTCAATTGCCAGGATTAACAGTTATGTCAAGTCAACTAGATCCCCTACTCAAGCTAATAGTTCCACCATCGTTAGACCTCAAAGTCAGTCACCAACAGTTTGAACAATTAGCCAATGCTAACCGAGACCTGAGATTAGAAAGAACTGCCCAGGGAAAATTGATTGTGAATCCACCAACAGGATGGGAAACGGGTAAAAGAAATCTGAGTATTACCAGGCAATTGGGAAATTGGTATGAGGAAAACCCGGAAAAAGGAGAAGCATTTGATTCTTCTACCGGATTTGAACTTCCCAATGGCTCCAATCGTTCCCCTGATAGCTCTTGGGTGTCACGTCACCGCTGGGATGCACTCACAGAGGAACAAAAACAAACGTTCCCTAAAGTCTGTCCTGATTTCGTAATTGAGTTGCGATCAAAGTCTGACAGTCTCAAGGAGCTACAGGCAAAAATGCAAGAATACATCGACAATGGCTTGCGCTTGGGGTGGCTGATTGACCCTCAGAATCAACGGGTTGAAATCTATCGCTCAGGACAAAAAACTGAGGTTATAGATAATCCCAAGGAGTTATCTGGAGAAGCGGTGCTTCCCGGTTTCAAACTTAAATTACAAGGTATTCTCACCTGATTTGTTGGTAGAATCTCCTGGAGGAGCGACAAGCCTCAAGCGATTGGCCTTTGGCCACGCTACGCGAACGCCGCAGTTTGATGAGGTGCGATTCTCCTAGGAGAATCGCAAACCAAAATCGTTTTAGAATGTAGAATTCTAAATTCTAAATTCTAAATTCTACATTCTGTCCTCCTTCAAGCATAATCGATCCAATAACTCCTTCGGAATAGTCTCAAAATCCTCCAACAAAAAATCCATAATCGCCAGATGGCGCAAGTGACCAGGAGTGGGAGGGTAACAGCGACGACTGGTGGAAAACCAGCCATTAACCGTGTGAACGGAACAAGAGCAGATAAAAGCTATATCTTCGTGAGTTAGGTCCCACTTTTGGTAAAACCGTTGGGGTGTCATGCCCAATTCCAAGTAACTGTACAGTCGGATCAATATTTGCTCTCGCTCCGTGATCGGATAGGGATAGAGATTTTCTTCCCTCGGCTGCCTCTGTTGTCCAAGCTGTTCAAGACGCTCCATCGCTTGGTGATAATCGATGGGATAATGAACAAATCGTTGTTTTGCCATTATTATAGAATTACCTAAACTGTAGTTTGGGAAAGAGCCGCGCTTGTCGTTGACACCCGCAAAGCGCGGCTCTTTTTGGTATGTTTATATTATAAACTTTGCTTGGGCTTGTTGTCAAGTTAAAAATCCAAAAAATCAGGATAATTTACAATAAATTTACTAAATATTTAAAATTAAAGAGTTATAATAGTAACAAGTTTAACTAATAGCTTAAATCGGTAATAAAGCAAAAGTAAAGGTAAGTTATAAACTATACCAAAGGGAACAGGGAACAGGGAACAGGGAACAGGGAACAGGGAGTAGGGAACAGGGAACAGGGAACAGGGAGTAGGGAACAGGGAACAAAATTCTCACAATTCCTACACGGATTGCTATATTAGTTATCAGCTATCAGCTTATGGGCTAGCTCCCAGCGTCGAAGCCTGTGCCACGCACGCTACGCGAACAGCTTTTGAATAAAAGAGGTAAGCATTGGTTGCGTCGAAGCCTGTGCCACACGCGAACGAGGTTTTTTTGAAGCTGACCGCTGACCGCTGACCGCTGACAGCTTAGGAATTCTTGATAAATTATTGATTTTCCGGGATTAGCCTTTCTCCCAGGTTAGGGTAGTAAAGAAGCAGTTAGGAGAGTTTACGATTATGGAATCCCATGATTTTTTGATGTTAGTTCTGTTACTAAGTCCTGGTATGTTGCTTTCAGCAGTGATCATGCTCACCTTTGCTGCTGGTGGCTAAACTCGACAAAGTCTAATCAACTACTATTTAGCGGGAAAATTAGTCAAGCCGTGGGAGATACAGTTAATTGCCTTGGCTTGGGAGAAATATCTGAGTATTTCTATCAAGAGTATTTCTATCAAGCAAGAATCCCACGGCACCATGAAGCTTTAGTGCTGGATGTGTTAAATTTCCCGGATCACGGTCTGACA
>NZ_JAAHIG010000552.1:0-4261 GCF_010692305.1 Moorena sp. SIO4G3
ACTCCCTACTCCCTACTCCCTACTCCCTACTCCCTACTCCCTACTCCCTACTCCCTACTCCCTACTCCCTACTCCCTACTCCCTACTCCCTACTCCCTACTCCCTACTCCCTACTCCCTACTCCCTAATCCCTAATCCCTAATCCCTAATCCCTACTCCCTACTCCCTACTCCCTACTCCCTACTCCCTACTCCCTACTCCCCAGAAAAAAAGTACCTCACGGAATTGAGACATGCTAGAGTTCAGCTCGAATGGTAAAAGCATAGTTTCCTCCTGGTTCGAGCTGGTAATCCCACTGTTCTAAAAATCTGCCAAGGGGTTCCTGAATCAAGGCACGGCCTAGAGAGGGGGTGACTAACAGCTGACTTATCCGAAAATGCCATTGAAACTCCCATTCATAGTCTGCGGCTTGGACTTCCCCTTCAATCTTGCCCTGTTGCCAGCAGTGCCGCGTAATTCTGACGTAGGCAGTGGTTTCAGGCAAACCCTTTGCACTCACAATGGTAAAAATTCCTAATCTGCTTTAAACACATAGGTTAGCAGACCTGTTGGCAGATAAGTCAATAGGGATCAACCCGAATGTGGTATCAGTCTGGGTGGTTGATGCCCAAGGCAACCAGGTGCTGATGGATGCTTTTTACAAAACCCTTCCACGCATAAAAAATCACGCTTTACTCAATCCCTACAGCAAGCACAACTCTACCTGGCTCTTGACTCCTGAATAAAGTGACCCCTCAGTACTGGTCACCATGTCTTCTGATTGGTAATGCTTTTAGGTAATAGTTAAAATAGATATTGCTTGAGATTAAATCCCTGCGATATGCACCACCACCTCCCGGTAGTGAGCCTGTCGGCGATGCTCCCAAATATAAATGCCCTGCCAGGTTCCTAGGAGCAATCTCCCTTGAGCAATAGGAATCTGTTCCGATGTTTTGGTCAGTGCAGTGCGGATATGAGCAGGCATATCATCGGGACCTTCCGCACTATGGCTATAGCTTTTGCCATCTTCTGGTACTAATTTAGCAAAAAAGTTTGATAAATCCATGAGCACATCAGGATCAGCATTTTCCTGAATTACCAAACTTGCCGAGGTATGACGCAGGAAAATGGTACACAATCCAGTCTCGAGTCCTGATGTAGCAACCACGGATTGAACGTTACCGGTAATGTTGGAGAACGATTTACCGGTAGTCCTAATTTTGAGTCGTTGTTGATAATGAGTCATAGAAGGGTTGGTTAATCGAGCCACTGCTACCCGAGCTGTTTCAGTTCCTCCGATGGTGTAACGGAGGTTTCTGTGGCTACAGCTGTGGGTGGATTCTCAGCAGACGTATCCACCACAGCTGTTTCGAAGGTTTCTGTGGCTACAGCTGTGGGTGGATTTTCAGCAAACTTATCCACCACAGCAGCAGTTTCTGATGACTCTATAGTATCTTCTGATAACGACTCAGGGAAAGTTGCCAATTCTGCAGCAGTTTCTGATGACTCTATAGTATCTTCTGATAACGAAGTATCTTCTGATAACGACTCAGGAACAGTTGCCAATTCTTCTGTATACAGCTTATCGAGTTGAGCAGCAGTTTCTGATAACTCTGGCTTTTCTGCTGATTCTGGCTCAGTTGCAGATTGATTGTCACTCGACTCATCTGCCTGCTCGGAATTTTCCAATGCCTCGGGATTCTCTGGTTCCCCTTCACGCCAAGGGGAATCATAGTGATTCCAAGGCAGAATAGGCTCGTTGGGCAGGTTACGGGTCAAGACAGTGATGTTCTCTGGGTCTGGTTCCGGTAAACTCAAGGGTTCTCCGGAGGGTTTTTTATTAACCTGTGAGGGTTTTTTATTAACCTGTTTAGAATTCATAGTCTCAGCGAAAGCCAACAATACATCACATCAGTTTAAGCGCAGGAATGCAAAACTCTGCTATGACATTCAACGTAATAATCAAGGCAACCCCCCAAGTTACATAAGCAGAATACTTCAACGATAGAGAAAAATCTTCTAATCGCTGCCTGTTTGCATTATAAGTCTCTACCAGATTAACCAGCATCTGTAGCTGGTATTGTTCTGGTGAGAGTACCAGGTAACGTTCTAGGAATTTTTTATCTCCCAAGTTGGGACTGACTGCGATCTGACGCGGTAGAAAAGCACGGATTAGTAGGGTAAAATTAAGCATAAATCCCAGTATCTCAGCAATACCAAAGGGACTGCGGAAAAATACTAGTCCCGAGATGGTTAAACTCGTTAACAAGGCTCCATTAGTCACAAACAAGATATTGAGCTTTGTGGTCAAGGTTTGACTGCGCTCCCTTTGTTGATCAAGTACCATACGAACATCTCGTGCTGCCAACTCTAGGCTGGGGAAAGAGGTCTGCTCTTTAGAGGTTTCCTCTTCAATAGTAGAGGTTTCTGGTGTGTCGATGGACTTTGAGATAGAATTGTGGCTATTCTGGATCTGTTCTATAAGCGAATCTACGGTAGATATCATGGCAGGGGCTATCTAGGCTATTTAGTGAGAGTCTGGAGGTAGTTAACAATATCTTTAGCAATCTTGTCTGTTCCATCCTTTACCAAGCTTTGAGATTTTCTGGGAGGCTTGGGAGTGTGATGGAGGAATTCCCACTTGCCGTGGAAAAATTCTGTCGGTGTTAAAATCTGGTGGTGACCGTAGTCTTGCACCCCTTCTATTAGGATAGCGGCTTCAGCAAATCCCGAGCGGGTAACTGAAGAAATAGGTATATCCAGGCGTAAGGCTTCAGCAAAAGTACTGTATCCTGGTTTGGAAATCACTCGCGAGCACAAGGGCATGAAATCCACTGGTCGATAGTCGTGACCCTTGATTTTTAGTAAATTGGGTAAATCTGGTGCTTGAGAGTCAAATGTGATAAATTGCCAGTTAGGGAATCTAGATAGATTATGGTAAGGAATTTGTTCCAACCCTAATCCCCCAAAGGTGAGTAAAGCAGTTTTAAACTCTGGAGACTTCAGATCAAAATGCTTCCTTAATTGATCTGTACTGTATCCTGGGGATCCCCCTGTTAACCCCACATCGGTGATCTGGGTGAAGGCGGTCATGGGTTCATGTAAAGGAAGGCGAAATAAGCGATCGCATTTTCCATAATACTCACTGATCCAATCGGCAATCTCGGCAAATTCTCCTCCCCAGTCTCGATAGATGAAGTCCCAACCAAAGTTACTCATCATCCAACAGGGAATGTCAGCCGCTTGAGCAATACCTACAGCTAAGGGGGGAATATCAGCTAAGATCAGCCCGACTCGATTGTTACGAATAAAGTCAACCTCACTAGCAATTATTGATCTAGCATTGGAACGAATTTGCTGTAGTTTGGTTAACGTTACCTCTTTATCCATTGTTAAGCTGTCGGTTTGAATAACACCAACATCAAAAGCCCGTGGGCGATGAATAAAATCCCCGGGAATGTAGGATTCTAATAACCAGCGTGGTATTGTTGTTACTAGAATCAGTAAGATATCCGGACACAGTCGTTGAATAGCCGCAGCTACGGAGGCAGTACGTACAGCATGACCAAAACCGTGGCTAGTGATAGCGATGTATAAAACTGGTCTAGACATTCTAGGAGCTCAGGTATTGAGTTAATTGAAGGCTTTTATGCAGGCTAACAAAAATAAACCACAAGTGGCTAACTTTGGCAGTTACTACCTTGATTATAATTTCCACACTTTAAAATCAAATTCAGCAAAAAATTTAAAGTTTATTGTTTAAGGAGTTGAAAACGTGCTGGAATATATCACTTTACCGAACAACGTTTTGCCACCTGTAGCTCCTTATTCCCACGCTGTTCGGGCAGGAGATTTTCTATTTGTGACGGGACAGCTAGCTGAAGACCCTGTCACTGGAAAAGTAATAATTGGGTCAATTGAGGAACAGACTAAACAGGTAATGGAAAACTTGAAGCTGGTTTTAGACCATGCTGGCACTAGCTTCGATCAGGTAGTTATGGCTCGCATTTTTGTGACTGATTTTAGATACTACCAGACAGTGAATGAATTCTATGCTTCTTATTTTAACAAGAATCGGTTACCTTGTCGAACAACGGTTGGAGTCATAGGTCTGGCTGGTAATGGTGATGTAGAAATTGATTTGATTGTTTATTGTGGTGATTAATGATAATGGTAAATTACGGCGGTTTGCAATTCGATGAGGTACAAATTATGGGCTTTTAGGGAGCAGGGAGCAGGGAGCAGGGAGTAGGGAAGAGGGAAGAGGGAAGAGTGAAGAGGA
>NZ_JAAHIG010000553.1:0-4253 GCF_010692305.1 Moorena sp. SIO4G3
AATTGCCAGAGGTTTACGAACAGCTCGCCATTCGCTATCGGCAAGAACCCTATCGACTCAAACTGACCTACGTTAAGCAAAAACTGGAAAACACCCGTGAGCGAAACCAACAGCTTGCCAATGGTATGCCTGTACCAGATGAGATGGCTAATGGTAAAAGCTGGAGTTTTTACCGCTCTGGAGAAGAATTCTTGGCAGAACTAAAGCTGATTGAGAGTAATCTGGTGGAAACTGGGTTGAACTGTCGTGAGTTAGACAATTTAATCTGTCAGGTGGAAATTTATGGCTTTTACCTAGCTCACCTAGATATTCGCCAGGAAAGTTCTCGCCACTCAGAAGCCCTCAGTGAAATTGCTGAGTACCTGCAAGTTTTGCCTAAGCCCTACAACTTGCTATCGGAATCCGAAGCATGCTTGTGGTTAACCGCTGAGTTGCGAACCCGACGTCCATTAATCCCAACAGAACTGCCATTTTCGGAAAAAACCTGCGAGACTATCGAAACCTTCCGGATGGTGCGGCAACTGCAACAAGAGTTTGGTCCCCAAATCTGCCAAACCTACATCATCAGCATGAGTCATACGGCCAGCGATTTGTTAGAAGTCCTCTTGTTGGCGAAGGAAGCTGGTTTGTATGACCCGGCCACTGGTCAGGGAACCATTCGCGTGGTGCCACTGTTTGAAACAGTGGAAGACCTTAAGCGTGCTCCAGCAGTGATGAAATCCCTGTTTGAGCTACCCTTGTATCGTGCTAGTTTGGCTGGTGGATATCAACAGATGCAGGTTAGCTCAAATAACCGTCAACTAAATAACCTACCCTACTCGAACGCCAAAGCTGAACAATCAAATAACCCTGGCCTTAAGGCCGTAGGCCACGCTGCGCGAACGGCCACGCTACGGGAACAAGCGTTAACCTCTCCTAACTTGCAAGAGGTAATGCTCGGCTACTCCGACAGTAACAAAGATTCTGGCTTCCTCAGTAGCAACTGGGAAATCCACAAAGCTCAGAAAGCCTTAGAGCACGTGGCCCAAGAGTACGGTATTGTTTTACGGATCTTCCATGGTCGTGGTGGTTCAGTGGGTCGTGGTGGTGGCCCATCTTATGAAGCTATCCTGGCGCAACCGGGTCGCAGTATCAATGGCCGAATCAAAATTACCGAACAAGGGGAAGTCCTTGCTTCTAGGTACTCTCTTCCAGGACTAGCGCTCTATCATCTCGAAACAATAGCCACAGCAGTGATTCAAGCTAGCTTACTCAATAATGGCTTTGATGATATCCAGCCCTGGAATGAAATTATGGAGGAGTTAGCTCAGACCTCCCGTACCCATTACCGAGCTCTGATTCACGAGCAACCAGATCTGGTAGATTTCTTCCATCAAGTGACACCGATTCAAGAAATTAGCCAGTTGCAAATTAGTTCTCGACCTGCACGGCGTAAATCAGGGAAGAAGGATTTAAGCAGTCTGCGGGCAATTCCTTGGGTCTTTAGCTGGACTCAAAGCCGCTTCTTGCTACCGAGCTGGTACGGTGTTGGCACTGCACTACAAAGCTTTGTCGATCAGGATCCAGAGGAGAATATCAACCTATTGCGCTGTTTCTACTCAAAATGGCCCTTCTTCAAAATGGTTATTTCCAAAGTAGAGATGACCTTAGCCAAGGTGGATTTACAAATTGCTCACCACTATCTCAAGGAACTTTCAAACCCTGAAGACCTGGAACGCTTCGAGCATTTGTTTGAGCAAATTGCTAAGGAATTTAACCTTACCTGCAATTTAGTCCTGACGATCACAGGACACCAAACACTGCTAGATGGCGACCCAAATTTACAACGGTCTGTACAGTTGCGTAATGGTACCATCGTTCCCTTAGGATTTTTACAGGTATCTTTGCTCAAACGCCTGCGTCAACATAGCAACCAGGTAACATTGGGTGTGGTTCAATCCCGGTATAGTAAGGGAGAGTTACTACGAGGAGCCTTATTGACGATCAACGGTATTGCTGCTGGCATGCGTAATACTGGCTGACCTGTAAAGAATGGAAAATGAAGGATGAAGGATGAAGGATGAAAAACGAACCAATGGCGAAGTTATTCGCTGTCAGTCTTTTTTGTCCGGAATCCTTGTAATTGCCAATTTAGCCTAATGATTAAATAGATGTTCAACTCTGTTGATATCCTTGTGGCGGTGTTTGGCTTGCATCCTTTGTTTCCATTTTCGAATCTCGATCGCAGTTTTTTCTGTAGGAGGCGTATATTTCTGAATTTTACCGGTGTCTTGCTTTTCCTGTCGTTGGTGTTGATTAGCTTGAGGTTGAATAACTAGAAACTCGGCAAGATTCTCTTGAAGTAATTTATTATCCAAGGCCCTTAGGATCGCTCTTGCGTTTGAATAACGCTCTTTGAGGGAAATAGCTAGCATTCTGTTGAGAATATTAGCAAAGGAATCACTCAAGTCCAATGCTTTACGCCACCTCAGTTCACCAGTTTGGCGATCGCTCTGAAATTGTAGGGGGGCTTTTCCAGTGAGTAGGTAAAGACAGGTAACCCCTAGGGAATAAAGATCACTACTATACACGGGTCGTAGAGTAAACTGTTCCGGTGGAGCAAATCCTACCGTACCGATGAAATGGGTAGTTTGGTTTCTGACACTGCTATCTGATGCTTGGGCAATTAACTCCTTAACTGCCCCAAAATCAATTAGTACCAACCGACCATCATCATTAGAAAGAATAATATTCTGAGGTTTGATATCGCGATGTATTACTCCATGGTCATGGATGTACTGCAATAACGGTAGTATGTCTCGCAGAAAACGTTTAACGGCTCCTGGGGATAAGCAACCAGAACGCCTGACCAACCTAGCTAGGGTAATGCCTCGAATGTACTCTTGAACCAAGTAGAATTCTCCATCGTCTACGAAATAATCGAGCAGCATCGGGATTTGGGGGTGAGTCCCCAGTTTGTTCAAAATTTTTGCTTCTCTCTCAAACCGCTGACGAGCGTTATGTAATGCTTTTGGATCACTGAATTTGGGACGAAGTTGCTTGATGACACAAAACGGCTGACCCGGTAAGGATGTATCTTTGGCTAAAAAGGTGACACCGAAACCACCTCGACCAATCATCCGTAACACTTCATAGCGATCGCGAAACAGCTGCTTTTTGCCACAAAGCTGACCTAACTCGGTATTCTTTAAGACATCACTGTGAAAATGAGATAGCTTGAGTTGCGGGAAATTCATTTATTTGTATATAGAAGGAGTAGCCATCAGCACCGATATGCTTTTAGTTTAGGCAAAAATATAGGGGTTTGGATGAATTCTTCAGAGAGAAAAAAAATTTCCTACAGTTAATTAAAAATTAGGTAAAGTTGGTTGATAATACAGGGGTAAACAGAAAATATGACTATGCATCACACACTAAACGAAGCCTTAGACCAAGGTCGTTGCCTGAAAGTAATTAGTGGCTTAAATACTTTTGATCCCCAGAAAGTTGCTGCTGTAGTCAAAGCAGCTTCACGGGGTGGAGCGACTTTTGTCGATATTGCCGCCTCACCCGATCTAGTCAGGTTAGCACGAGGGTTAACGGATTTACCAATTTGTGTTTCTGCTGTAGAACCAAAGCAGTTTGTTATTGCTATCCAAGCTGGCGCTGATCTGATTGAAATTGGTAACTTTGATAGCTTTTATGCTCAGGGGAAGTGGTTTGATGCTTCCGACGTATTGGCACTGACCATTGAAACCCGTAAATTACTACCCAATATAACCTTATCAGTAACTGTTCCCCACATTCTAAAGTTAGATCAGCAAGTAGAACTAGCGGCAGAATTAGTCAAAGCAGGAGCCGATATTATTCAAACTGAAGGGGGTACCAGCAGTAACCCTCGCTCCGCTGGCACCTTGGGTTTAATTGAAAAAGCAGCACCAACCTTAGCAGCTGCCTATGAAATTTCTCGTGCTGTGTCAGTACCAGTGTTGTGTGCTTCCGGATTATCCAGTGTGACCGTTCCCATGGCCATTGCTGCTGGTGCTGCTGGTGTTGGCGTTGGTTCCGCTATCAATCAGTTAGATAGCGAAGTGGCCATGGTAGCAGCGGTTCGCAGCTTGGTAGAATCCCTGGAAGGGGTCAAGGGTGAAGGGTTGTTCGCGTAGCGTGGCCTTTTGGCCAAGGTTTGAAGGGTTGTTCGCGTAGCGTGGCCTTTTGGCCAAGGTTTGAAGGGTTGTTCGCGTAGCGTGGCCTTTTGGCCAAGGTTTGAAGGG